>NZ_DASYHS010000286.1:0-12866 GCF_035998295.1 Arenibaculum sp.
CCGCGGGGCCGTACCGGTGCTATTCGAGCATGCTGCGCAGCATCCACGCGGTCTTCTCGTGGATCTGCATGCGCTGGGTCAGCAGGTCGGCGGTCGGCTCGTCGTTCGCCTTCTCGGCCAGCGGGAAGACCTGCCGGGCGGTGCGGACGACCGCCTCCTGGCCCTGGACGAGCTGGCGGATCATCTCCTCGGCGGCCGGCGTGCCGGTCTCCTCGGTGATCGAGGTCAGCTCGGCGTACTGCTTGTAGCTGCCGGGCGCCGGCATGCCGAGCGCGCGGATGCGCTCGGCGATCTGGTCCACGGCGAGGGCGAGTTCATTGTACTGCTGCTCGAACATCGTGTGCAGCGTGTTGAACATCGGGCCGGTGACGTTCCAATGGAAGCTGTGGGTCTTGAGGTAGAGGGTGTAGGTGTCGGCCAGCAGGCGCGACAGGCCGTCCGCGATGCGGCGCCGGTCGTCGGCCGCGATGCCGATGTCGATCTCCATGATGGGCTCCTCGTATCCTTGTGCGCATGAGGATAGCGCGGCCGCGTCCCTTGGCAACGGGCTTGCCTGGAACGCTTCCAATTCGCCGCGCCGGACCTGCCGCCGGGCATGCTACTGCGCGGCCACCTTGGCCTGCCTGCCCTCGACCGCGCGGTCGGCGTGGCGGCCGGTCAGCTCGGCCAGGTGGTCGAACGCGAAGGAGAAGGTCCCCACGCCCTGCGTCAGCGATCTCAGCTCGACGATCAGGTCGTGCAGTTCGGACTGCGGCAGGCAGGCCTTGACCTCGTCCCATCCCGGCCAGCCCGGACGGGCGTCGTAGCCGAGGATCTGCCCGCGCCGGCCGGACGCAAGGCGCTGGGCGCGGGCGGTGTATTCGCTCGGCACGGCGATCGTCACGTTCATGATCGGCTCCAGCAGCACCGGGTCGCATTTCGGCATGCCCTCGGCCATGGCCATCCGGGCCGCGGTCTTGAACGCCTGCTCGGAGCTGTCGACGGCGTGGAACTGGCCGTCGGTCAGGGTCACGGCGACGTCGACGACGGGGAAGCCCAGCGGGCCCTGGGCCAGGTACTCCCGCGCGCCGGCCTCCACCGCCGGGATGAACTGGCGCGGGATGGCGCCGCCCACGATCTTCTCGGTGAAGGCGAAGCCGCTTCCGCGCGGCAGCGGCCGGATGTCGACATGGACGTCCGCGAACTGCCCGTGGCCGCCGGTCTGGCGCTTGAAGCGGGCATGCTGGCTGGTCGTCTTGCGGATCGTCTCCTTGTAGGCGACCTGCGGCGCACGCCCGGCGACCGGTACGTTGAAGCGGCCGCGCAGCCGGTCCATCGCGATCTGGAGATGGATGTCGCCCTGCCCCCACAGCACCAGCTCGCCGGTATCCTGGCTCAGCTCGAAGGCGAGGCCAGGGTCCTCCTCGACCAGCTTGGCCAGCGCCGCCGTGAGCTTGACCTCGTCGTTGCGCTGCTCGGCATGGATCGCGAGCGCGAAGACCGGCGACGGCGGCTGCGGCCACAGCGGCGAGCGCGACCGCTCGCCGTGCTCGCTCACGACGTCGCCGGTCCCGACCCGCTCCATGCGCCCGAGCGCGACGACGTCGCCCGCGCGCGCCGTAGCCAGCTTCTGCTGGCTCAGGCCCTGCATGCGGAACAGTCCCCCGACCCGCTCGCCGCCGAGCGTCATGCCCTCGCCGACGCTGCCGTGCCAGACGCGGGCGAAGCTGAGCTTGCCGGCATGGGGCGCGTGATAGGTCTTGAACGCCTGGACCACGGCACCGCCGTTCGGCTCCACGCCCAGGCGGCTCGCGGTCTCCGCCGGGTCGGGCGCCTCGTGGCGCAGCGCCTTCAGCAGGCGGCGCACGCCGTTGTCGTTCTCGGCCGAGCCGAGGAACACCGGGACGATCAGGTCGCCCGCGAGGTCGCGGGTCAACTGCCGGTACACCTCGTCCCTCTCGGGATCGACGTCCTCCAGCAATGCCGTCAGCAGGCCGTCGTCGAAATCGGCGAGCGCTTCCAGCAGTTCCTGGCGCGCGGACCGCTCGCGCTCGCGGACCCCGTCCGGGATCGCGATCGGGTCGGATGCCGCATGCGAGTTGTAGTGGTAGGCCCGCTCGCTCACGAGGTCGACGTAGCCGGTGACCTGCTCGCCTTCGCGGATCGGCACCTGGCGCAGCACGAGCGGCCGGGTCGACGCGGCCTGCAGCGCTTCCAGCAGGTCGCGTATCCGCAGCTCGTGGGCGCCCAGCAGGTCGACCTTGTTGACGAACAGCACGTGGGGAATGCCGTTGTCGTCCAGGAACTTGAACAGGGGGCCGAGCGCCGTCGCCTTGGCCGGGTCGGGCTCGCAGACGACGACGACGATGTCGGCGACCATCATCGCGTTCTGGGCGTCGGCCGACAGCTCGACCGAGCCGGGGCAGTCGAGGAAGAACCACGGCTCGCCGAGATAGTCGGCGGTCGCGAGGCCGACCTCGACGCTCATGTGCCGGGTCTTGGCCTCCGGGGCGCTGGCGCCGACCGCGGTGCCGTCCTTGACGCTACCCTTGCGGGTGGTGGCGCCGGCGGCGAACAGCAGGCTTTCGAGAAGGGTGGTCTTGCCGCAGAGATAGGGTCCGGCCAAGGCGGCGCATCGTGGCGCCGCCGATCTGGTGCTGGGCATGTGGGCACCTCCCGTTCGATGGCGAACCGGGGCCCGGTACCGTGCACGGGGCCGAGCCCCTCAGTTCAAGGTAACCGTCTGTCGATCCCCCGATGCTCCACCCCCCGGCCGCCCGAGTCCATGAAAAAAGGACGCGCCCCGCCCTAGGCTCCCGGGATCGGCATGAAATCCGGAACGGGCCGGCCGCGGGACGCCAGGAACGCCGCCATGGCCGCGACGACGTCGCGGACCGCCGGGCGGGCCGTGACCTCGTCCCGCCAGCGCAGCAGGTTCGGCGTGGCACCGGTCATCGGCGCGCCCATCCTGGCCGCGAAAAGCTGGGCCATGTAGAAGGCGATGTCGGCATAGAAATACGCCCCGGCGAGATGGCCGCGCGCGGCCGCCAGCACCTCCATCTCCTCGTAGAAGCGGGCGGCCGCGGCCCGCGCCGCCACCGCCGCGGGGTCCTCGGGCCGGTCCTGCAGCCCCATCAGCCGGATCACGTGGGGAAAGAAGACCTCGTCCGACTTCAGTTCGAGCAGGCGGGCCTCGGCCCTTGCCGCCGCCTCGGCGGGCCACAGGGCCGGTGCGGGCTTCAGGTCCTCCAGGTACTCGAATATCTGGGTCGAGTCGAAGATCTCCAGGCCGCCATGGATCAGGACCGGCACCTGGCGCTTGGGATTGACGCGCAGCACCTCCGGATGCTTCGGCTCGTAGGTCTCCCCGAACGGGACCATGACCAGCTCGAAGTCCAGGCCCTTCTCCAGCAGCGCGATCTCCGCCTTGCTGCCGAACATGCTGAGCGGCCCGGAGAAGAGCCGCATCGTGGTGCCGGTATTGTGGTTCATGCCGGTCTCCACCGCTCAGGCCCGCAACTGGGACCGCGAGGTCGGGGCCAGCCGCAGGATCTGCGGAGGCGCGGACAGGCGGCGGGTCAGCTCGGGGTAGATCCCGTCGCGCCACCGCGGGTTCCCGCCGAGCACGGTCATGTACCGGTGATAGGCCGTCAGGTCCCCGTGGCCCGCGAAGGAGACGACGACGTTCTCGCCCTCGCGCAGCGGCAGGTGCTGGAAGTTGTTCGGGGCGTGCTCCGTCGCGAACAGCCCGAGGAACGAGGCGCCCGCATCCGCCTGCGCGGGCCCGACGACGTCTTCGAAGAAGTCGAGGAAGCCGGCCTCGGCCGGGTCCGGGACGTGGTGGATCGTCGCGACGACCAGTCCCGCCGGGGCCGCGGAACCGGGCGGCGGCCGGCGGGCGGCGCTTTCCAGCACGAAGCCGCCGCCGGGCCGGGCCGGGCGCAGCAGCAGGGCGTCGCTGCTGTCGATCATCATCGAGTTGGCGGTCCCGCCATGCGTCCGCCATGCGTCGCCGGCGCCGTAGAAGGACGCCAGCGCGGCCGCGCGCGAGGGCATGTCGGGAAAGCCCCGCATCCAGACGAAGCGGTTCGGGTCGCCCAGGTCCCTGAACTGCCCGATGATCCGCATCCCCGCCGCCTCCTGCGTCTCGACGAACTCGCGGTCGAACAGCTCGACGAAGCTGTCGAGCGTTCCGGGATGCAGGGTGTACTGGCGAAGGTCGACGACCGGGGAACAGGTCTCGAGCGGCTCGGAGCCGGGGCGCAGGCGGGCGGTCACGTTTCTCTCCTCCATCGGCAGCCGGCTCACCAAAACAGACCGGTTGACCTGTTTGTATTACGGACCGGTTGCCCGGTCTTGTCAACGTGCTAAGTTTCCGGCCGATGGAATGGGAGCCGGCGATGGCGGAACGGGCGGCCCGGGAGCGGCGACGGGCCAACGACCCCGAAGGAATGAGGCGGCGCTTGCTGGACGCGGCTGCGGCCGCCTTCCAGTCCCGCGGCTATCATTCGACCAGCACGCAGGAGGTCATGCGCGAGGCCGGCGTGACCGGCGGCGCGCTGCACCACCACTTCCCCACCAAGAAGGCGCTGGGCCTGGCCGTAATCCGCGAGCGCGTCGCCGCGGCCGTGGAAGAGACCTGGATCGCCCCCTTCGCCTCGGCGCCGACCGCCGCCGAGGGCATCCGCACCGTCTTCGGCCGGATACTGGACGGCCTGAACCGCCGCGGGACCGTGGTCGGCTGCCCGCTGAACAACCTCGCCCTGGAACTGTCCCTCGCGGACACGGACTTCCAAAGCGCGCTGGGAGCCGTCTTCGAGGAGTGGCAGGCGGCGGTCGCGCGCAAGCTGCATGCGGAACGCGTTGCCGGCACCGGGGCGGACGAGGCGGAGGCGCTGGCGGCGCTCATCGTCGCGTCCTATTCGGGCGCGATGGCGATGGCGAAGGCCGCCCAGGACACCGCCCCGCTGGAGGCCTGCGCCCGGCAGTTGGCCCGGCTGCTGGACGAGCCGGCCCGCCGGGCCTGAGGCCGCACGGGGCGGCGCCCCCGCCCGGGCCGTGCTCGACTTCGTCAGGCGTTCGGCCGGCGCCGCGGGCGGCTGACCGGCCCCCGCCTCAGCGCAGCGCGCCGCAGGCCCGCTGGATGCGCTGGCACGCGTCCTCGAGGTCGGTCATCGAGGTCGCGTAGGAGATGCGGAAGAACGGCGCGAGGCCGAAGGCCGAGCCCTGGACCGCCGCGACCCCTTCCGACTCGAGCAGATAGGTCACGAAGTCCTCGTCGGTCTCGATCACCTTGCCCCCGGGCGTGGTCAGCCCGATCGTGCCGGCGCAGGACGGGTAGACGTAGAACGCCCCCTCGGGCTTGTGGCAGGAGATGCCCTTGGCCTGGTTCAGCATCGAGACGACGAGGTCGCGCCGCTCGCGGAAGCTGCTCACCCAGCCTTCCAGGAAGTCCTGCGGGCCGTTCAGCGCCTCGACGGCGGCCGCCTGGCTGATCGAGGACGGGTTGGACGTGCTCTGGCTCTGGATCACGGCCATGGCCTTGATCAGCTCCTTCGGGCCGGCGCCGTAGCCGATCCGCCAGCCGGTCATGGAGTAGGCCTTGGACACGCCGTTCACGGTCAGCGTCCGGTCGTGGAGGCGCGGCTCGACCTGGGCCGGGGTCACGAACTCGAACCCGTCATAGACGAGATGCTCGTACATGTCGTCGGTCAGGACCCAGACATGCGGGTGGCGCACCAGCACGTCGGTCAGCGCCTTCATCTCGTCGCGCGAATAGGCCGCCCCGGTGGGGTTGTTCGGCGAGTTCAGGATCAGCCACTTGGTTCGGGGCGTGATCGCCTTCTCGAGGTCCGCGGGCTGCAGCTTGAAGCCCTTCTCGGGCGGGCACGCCACGGCCACGGTCGTGCCCTCGGCCAGCGCCACCATGTCGGGGTAGCTGACCCAGTAGGGCGCCGGGACGATCACCTCGTCGCCGGGGTTCAGCGTCGCCATCAGCGCGTTGTAGAGCACCTGCTTGCCGCCGGTGCCCACCGTCACCTGGTCCGGCGCGTAGCGCAGGCCGTTCTCGCGCTCGAACTTGGCGCAGATCGCCTTCTTCAGGGCCGGCGTACCGTCGACGTTGGTGTACTTGGTGTCGCCCGAGCGCATCGCCCGCATCGCCGCCTCCTTCACGCTGTCGGGCGTGTCGAAGTCCGGCTCGCCGGCGCCGAGGCTGATGACGTCGCGGCCCGCGGCCTTCAGGTCGCGCGCCTTCTGGCTGACCGCGATGGTCGGGGACGGCTTGATGCGGGACAGGCGCTGGGCGAGGAGCGGCATGGCTGGATTTCCGTCGCGTTCGGGGATTGACGACGGCCCGGACCCTAGCGCCGCTCGGGGCGCCATGCAAGCGGTGGGAGGGCCCCGGACGGGGGATGCAACCCGCCCTTTCTTCCGGCTGTCGACAAACGAGGTACCCAGGGCGTAGGATCGACACCGAAGCTTTCCGGAAATCGACCAGGATCGGACCCCGAGCGTGGAGGACGCGAGCCGCCTCGTCCATCTGCTGATCTACAGCGGGCTGCTGGTATTCGGCCTCGTGCTGCTCCGCGCCGTGCGCTCGCCCCCGGTCCCGAAGCTGAAGGGCGAGCGGCTGAAGCTCGACCGGATCATCGACGCGCTCGGATATCCCTGCCACCACGACGTCCGGATCGTCGACCAGCAGGGCCGGATCGTGCGGATCGGACACGTGGTCCGCCTGCCGTCCAGCATCGTGCTGATCGGCACCGCCGCCGCGGCCGCCAAGGGCGAGCTGCGCGGCCGCGAGACCCAGAAGACCTGGCAGATCTCCCATCGCGGCCGGACGGCCACCTGCGTCAACCCGCTGCTGGAGCTGGACCCCCTCCACAAGGCGTTCCGCCGCCGCTTCCCGCTGCTGCGCGTGCGCGGCCTGATCGTCTTCCCCGACACGATCACGTTCCCCGACGGCCCGCCCCGCGGCGCCGTCCGGGCCTCGGAATTCGAGAAGTGGCTGGAGGAGGTGATGAAGACCGACGGCGTGCAGAGCCAGGCGACCGACGCGGCATGGCCCGCGATCACCGAGATGGTCGATAGGAGCCGCGCCCGGATCGAGCAGACGAAGACCGGCGGCCCGGCCCGCCGGGGCGCCGGGCCGGCGATCGCGAACCGGCGCTGAGCGGGTGAGCGGCAGCAGGTGAACGGGCGCTGGCGGAACGGGCCATGAACGCCTATGTTAGCGCCATGTCGATGCCCATGCACATGCCCGAGGAGCTGCCCCGCCGGTTGGAGGGCGGCAAACGGCTCGAAGTCGTGTCCGAGTTCAAGCCCGCCGGGGACCAGCCCCGCGCGATCGCGGAGCTGGTCGAGGGCATAGGGCGCGGGGAGCACGACCAGGTCCTGCTCGGCGTCACCGGTTCGGGCAAGACCTTCACCATGGCCCACGTGATCGAGACGGTGCAGCGCCCGGCCCTGATCCTGGCCCCGAACAAGACGCTCGCCGCCCAGCTCTACGGCGAGATGAAGAGCTTCTTCCCGAACAACGCCGTCGAGTACTTCGTCTCCTACTACGACTACTATCAGCCCGAAGCCTACGTCCCGCGGACCGACACCTATATCGAGAAGGAAAGCTCGATCAACGAGCAGATCGAGCGGATGCGCCACTCCGCGACGCGCGCCCTGCTGGAGCGCGACGACGTCGTGATCGTGGCCTCGGTGTCCTGCATCTACGGCATCGGCTCGGTCGAGACCTATTCGGAGATGACGATCGACGTCCGCGTCGGCCAGGCGGTCAACCGGTCGGCGTTGCTGTCGCGGCTGATCGAGCTGCAGTACAAGCGCAACGACGCCGGGTTCGGCCGCGGCACCTTCCGCGTGCGCGGCGACACGGTCGAGCTGTTCCCGGCGCATCTCGAGGACCGGGCCTGGCGCTTCTCGCTGTTCGGCGACGAGGTGGAGGGCATCCACGAGATCGACCCGCTGACGGGCGAGAAGGTCTCGGCCCTCGACGCGGTGCGCATCTATCCCAACAGCCACTACGTCACGCCGAAGCCGACGCTGCACCAGGCGGTGAAGCAGATCCAGCAGGACCTGAAGGTCCGGCTGGAGGAGTTCAACGCCCAGGGCAAGCTGCTGGAGGCCCAGCGGCTGGAGCAGCGGACCCAGTTCGACGTCGAGATGATGATGGCGACCGGGTCCTGCGCCGGCATCGAGAACTATTCGCGCTACCTCTCGGGCCGCAAGCCCGGGGAGCCGCCGCCGACCCTGTTCGAGTACCTGCCGAAGAACGCGATCGTCATGGTCGACGAGAGCCACGTCATGGTCCCGCAGGTCGGGGGCATGTACCGCGGCGACTTCATGCGCAAGTCGACGCTGGCCGATTTCGGCTTCCGCCTGCCGTCCTGCATCGACAACCGGCCGCTGAAGTTCGAGGAATGGGACGCGATGCGCCCGCAGACGGTGTTCGTCTCGGCCACGCCGGGCCCGTGGGAGATCGAGCGCACGGGCGGCGTCTTCGTCGAGCAGGTCGTGCGCCCGACCGGCCTGATCGACCCCGAGGTGATCGTCCGGCCGACCGAGACCCAGGTGGACGACCTGATCGCGGAGTGCAAGGAATGCGCGGCCAAGGGCCAGCGCGTGCTGGTGACGACGCTGACCAAGAAGATGGCGGAGGCGCTGACGGAATACCTGCACGAGGCCGGCGTGCGGGTACGCTACATCCATTCCGACATCGAGACCCTGGAGCGGATCGAGATCATCCGCGACCTGCGCCTGGGCGCCTACGACGTTCTGATCGGCATCAACCTCCTGCGCGAGGGCCTCGACATCCCGGAATGCGGGCTGGTCGCGATCCTGGACGCCGACAAGGAAGGCTACCTGCGCTCGCGCACCTCGCTGGTCCAGACGATCGGGCGCGCGGCGCGCAACATCGAGGGCCGCGCGATCCTCTATGCCGACAGGATGACCGAGAGCCTCAAATACGCGATCGGCGAGACCGAGCGCCGGCGCGCCAAGCAGCGCGCCTACAACGCCGAGCACGGCATCACGCCCGAGAGCGTGCGCAAGAACATCTCCGACATCCTGGAGAGCGTCTACGAGCGCGGCGACCGCGTCACCGTGAAGACCGGCGACAGCGCCAACAACAACCTCGTCGGCAAGGACCTCAAGGCCTACGTCGCGGACCTGGAGAAGCGCATGCGCGCCGCCGCCGCCGACCTGGAATTCGAGGAGGCCGCCCGCCTGCGCGACGAGCTGCGCCGGCTGGAAGCCATGGACCTGGAGCTGGACGCGCCGGGCCGGCCGATCGGCCTCGGCACCAACCGCGAGACGCCGCGCGGCGGCGTCAGGCCCGCCCGCCCGCCGACGGAAGCCAAGCGCCGGGGCGGACGGCGCCGGACGGGGGCCTGAAGGCGGAACCCGGGAACGGAGCCTGGAAGCGGGAAGTCCGGAGCCCGCCTCAGGCCGGCCGGCGGGCCGCCCCGCCGCCCGCCGCCCTGCTGCGCGCGGCGGCCGGCGGCGGCAGCTCGATGTTGACCTCGAGCGTGGAGCAGTCGCCCCCGCGCTCGAAGCTGACCTCGACCTTGTTCTCGTCGACCGAGACGTATTTCGCGATCACGGCCAGCAGCTCCTTCTGGAGCATCGGCAGGTAGTCGGGGCTGGAACCGGCGGCGCGCTCGTGCGCGAGCACGATCTGCAGCCTTTCCTTCGCCTCGTCGGCGACGCTCTTGCGCTGGTTGGCCCGAAAGAAGTTGAAGATGCTCATGCGGTCCTCCGCAACAGGCGGTCGAGGAACCCCTTCTTCTCAGGCTTCATGAAGCGGTGCTCCACCGTCTCGCCGAGGAAGCGGGAGACCGCATCCAGATAGGCCTGGCCGGCGTTGCTCTTCTCGTCCATCGTCACCGGCATGCCGACATTGGAGGCGCGCAGCACGGCCGGGCTCTCGGGGATGATGCCGAGCAGCGGGATCGCGAGGATCTCCAGCACGTCCTCGACCTTCAGCATGTCGCCGCGCTCGACCCGGTCGGGGTCGTAGCGGGTCAGCATCAGGTGCTCGCTCACGGGCTCCAGGTTCTGCTCGGCGCGGCGCGACTTCGAGGCCAGAACGCCGAGGATGCGGTCGCTGTCGCGCACCGACGAGACCTCGGGGTTGGTCACGATGATCGCATGGTCGGCGAAGTAGAGCGCCATCAGCGCGCCCTTCTCGATACCGGCCGGGCTGTCGCAGATGATGTAGTCGAATTCCTTCTTCAGCTCGTCCAGGACCTTCTCGACGCCTTCCTTGGTCAGCGCGTCCTTGTCCCGGGTTTGGCTGGTCGGAAGGATGTACAGGTTCTCGACCCGCTTGTCCTTGATCAGCGCCTGGTTGATCCTGGCCTCGCCGTTGATGACGTTGATGAAGTCGAACACGACCCGCCGCTCGCACCCCATCACGAGGTCGAGGTTGCGCAGGCCGACGTCGAAGTCGATCACCACGGTCTTGAAGCCGCGCAGTGCAAGCCCGGTGCTGAAGGCGGCGCTGGACGTGGTCTTGCCAACGCCACCCTTGCCCGACGTCATCACGATTACCTTGGCCACGGAAATTTCTCCGCCTCTTGAATGTTGCCCCATCGATGCCGCGCTGGGCTCAGCCGAGCTGTTCCATGCGCAGGTAGCCCTCGTCGAGCCAGACCTGGACCGGCTTGCGGTACACGGTCTCGTCGAGATCCTCGCTGACCCGGTAGAGGCCGGCGATCGACACCAGCTCGGCCTCCATGCTCTGGCAGAAGATCCGTGCGCCGCGGTCGCCCGAGATCCCCGCGAGCGCCCTGCCGCGCAGCGTACCGTAGACGTGGATGTTGCCGTCGGCCAGCAGCTCCGCCCCCGCGCTGACCGGGCCGAGCACGATCAGGTCGCCGCGGGCGGCGTAGACCTGGCGGCCCGACCGGACCGGTTCGGTGATCACCATGGTCGAGCGCGGCGGCTCCGGCGCCGGCGCGGCCTTGACCGGCAGCGGGTCGGTCGGCGCCCTGCCGGGGGCGAGGCCGAACCGGTCCTGCTGGACCTCGGGCTCGCGCGCGGGCCGGCCGCTCGGCATGGCCGGCAGCCCTGCCTCCAGCGCCAGCGCCTGGATCTGCGCGGGACCGCCCTGGATGCCGACCGCGATCAGGTTGTAGGACCGGAGCTGGACGACGAAGTCGATGAAGTCGAAGCCTTCCGGAACCTCTTCCATGTCCTCCAGGTCGAGCACGACCGGCGCGTTCCGGAAGAAGTTGGGGGCTTGGCGGATCTTGCTGAGAAGCTGGGGGAAGAAGCCGGGATCGTCGGGGGCGACGACCTTCAGCACCATCATGGTGAAGGTGTTCCCCCTGAGCTGGAAGGGGGCCTCGGTTTCGGAAAGCTGACCGTTGTTTCTCACAACCCTACTCTACCCCCAGGAATCCCGCGCGCGCGGCCATCGTGCCGGCCGCCCGCCTCCGGTCGCTGCGATTCGCGAAGCCGGCTACTTCTAACGAGGCACACCCCGTCGGTTCAAGTGAGAATTAACCATGTTGCCAAGTTAGTCGCACGCAGCCGCGCTGAATCCATTTCTTGAGGCTCGCGCGAACCCGGCCACAAAGTATGGTAGCTTTTCACGCCAGCATTGGCAAAGTCTTTGCGAGGCTACTCGCGCGGCCCGGCCTGCCCGCCCAGCAATGCCGCGCGCCGTTGGTCATACTCCTCCCGGCTGATCAACCCGCGGTCGCGCATCACGTCCAGCGCGCGCAGGCCGCGCCGCGCCGAGTCGCTCCCGTCGTTCCCACTTTCGGCGTCGGTCTGCGCCGTGCTGGCGCCGGGCCGCACATCCGGCCCCCCGCCCAGCCCCCCGGTGCCCTTCGGTCCGCCGGACGATGCTCCGCGTGCCATGCTTCACTCCTCACCTAATCCATATGTTGTATGAAACTTTGGTGGCGGGCGCAAAATCCTCTGTAAAGCGTTACGTCTTTGCCCGACAATGGAATGCGAAGCACCCCGCCGTGAAACAGTGGAGCGCCGGTGAAGGGATCAGACACACGCCCATCCTGCCAGCCCCGCGGCATCCCGCGGGCCGGCGACCGGCCTTCAGCGCATCGCGCCGGGTTCGAACGAGATCAGGCCTCCCCGTCCGGGAGGCCTTTTTCGTTTCCGCTTCCCTCCAGGGTTCTCTCGTCGACACAGGTCAAGGAGAAGGACATGGCCAAGCGCCAGGTCAAGGCAGCTTCCGTCACCGGCCCGATGGCGGGCAAGGTCACCAGCCTCTTCCCCGAGGGCGGCTGGGACCCTCTGGAGGACCGGCGGGACCAGAGCTACCTGCGGACGGTCAAGCCGCAGAGCGCCAACCAGAAGACGCTGCTCTCCGCCATCACCGAGCACAGCCTGGTCCTGGCCCTGGGGCCGGCCGGCACGGGCAAGACCTATCTCGCGATCAGCTCGGCGGTGGAGGCGCTGGAGGCCGGCCGCGTGGACCGGATCATGCTGTCGCGACCGGCGATCGAGGCGGGTGAAAGCCTGGGCTTCCTGCCGGGCGACCTGCAGGACAAGATGGCCCCCTACCTGCGCCCGCTCTACGACGCGCTCGCCGACCGGCTCGGCGGCAAGCGGCTGAGGCAGATGCTGGTCGACGGGACGATCGAGATCGCGCCGATCGCCTACATGCGCGGACGCACCCTCAACAACGCGTTCGTGGTGATCGACGAGGCGCAGAACTGCACCTACGCCCAGATCAAGATGCTGCTGACCCGCCTGGGCTGGCACAGCACCATGGTCCTGACCGGCGACCCGGACCAGAGCGACCTGCTGAACGGGCTGTCCGGCCTCGCCGACATCGCGCGGCGGCTGCAGGCGCTCGACGGCATCGCCGTCGTCCACCTGAACGAGAGCGACATCGTCCGCCACCC
>NZ_DASYHS010000002.1:0-9641 GCF_035998295.1 Arenibaculum sp.
TCGGCCGGCACGAACTCGTGAAGCGAAGGCGGAAGCAGCCAGCCTTGATCCACGTCCCACGGGCGAAAGCTCTTGGTCATTCCCGCAGCGAATCACGCCCGCTCCGCATCGTCCAGCCTTTTACTCGGACACACTCCTAGAACCGCCGGGACGCCAGCACCGTGACCGCGGCCCGGGCCACGAAGGCGAGCCACAGGGAGATGCCGACGAACTTGGCGCCGTCCTCGATCACGTAGCTGACGAAGTCCACCTCCAGCAGCCCCATCATGCCGACCAGCGCCGGGTTGTCGAACACGAAGCTCGCGGCGAAGAACAGGCCGGCCGGGACGAGCAGCACGAGGCCGCCGTCGCGCATCAGCTCGCGCAGGAACACCAGCCCGTAGACCAGCGCCAGGCCGAGATAGCCCGCCTTGATGTAGCGCTCGCCGATGCCGGCCTCGGGCAGGACCTGCTCGTGCAGCAGGAAGGCGTCGTCGACCAGCAGCACCGCCGTGAACAGGCTCGTCGCCAGGAAGAAGCGGCGCAGCCGCGCGTCGCCGCCGCGCCGGCGCAGGACCTCCCAGGCCACCAGCGCGACCGCGGCCGCGGCCGACCAGAACATCAGGCCGAGATTGGAGACCATCCCCCCGGCCGGACTGAAGCCGTAGGTGTCGGCGGGGTCGTTGAGCAGTTCCCGGTAGGTCAGGCCGTCGGCGAGGCCGAGGGCGGCGGCCAGGATGGCGACGCCGCCGCCGCACCCCGCCGCCAGCCAGACCAGCGGCCACTGCCGGCCGACGGCCCGGCGGTCGGCGGCCGCCGGGTGGAAGCGGGGCCAAGCCGTCATCTGCGCGTCCATTGTTACCGTTCCATGACAATGCAACACGCTAGTGAACATTCCGCTCCCTGCCGACCCGCTTTAATGGACGAGACCCCGCTTTTTCAGCAGCATCCCGATATCCGGCCCTCTGCCCCGGAAGGCGACGTAGAGATCCATGGGATCGCGGGTGTCGCCGGCGGAGTAGACCTCCCCCAGCCGTGCCGCCAGGCCCGGATCGAACGCGTCTCCCGTCTCCTCGAACGCGCCGAAGCCGTCGGCGTCGAGCACCTCGGCCCACAGATAGGCGTAGTAGCCGGCGGCATAGCCGTCGCCCGCGAACAGGTGCTGGAAATGCGCGGGGCGGTGGCGCGGCCGGATCGCGTCCGGCATGCCGATCCGCGCCAGGACCTCGCGCTCGAAGCCGTCGGGGTCGAGGGAGCCCGGGTCGCGGTGGCGGTGCAGTTCCAGGTCCAGCAGGGCCGATGCCGTGTACTCCACGGTCGCGAAGCCCTGGTCGAAGGTCCGCGACGCGAGCAGGCGGTCCAGCAGCGCGTCGGGCATCGGCTCGCCGGTCCGGTAGTGGCGGGCGTAGCGGCGCAGGATCTCCGGCACCTCCAGCCAGTGCTCGTAGACCTGGGACGGGAACTCGACGAAGTCCCGGCGCACGCTCGTCCCGGACTGGGACGGATAGCGCACCCGGCTCAGCAGCCCGTGCAGCGCGTGGCCGAACTCGTGGAACAGCGTCCGCGCGTCGTCGAAGCTCAGCAGCGTCGGCGCGCCCTTGGCGAAGTTGTTGTTGTTGACCACGATCGGCGCCACCTCGCCGTCGAAGCTCTCCTGCAGGCGGTAGCTGTTCATCCACGCGCCCGAGCGCTTGCCCGGCCGGGCGAAGTTGTCGTGCAGGAACAGCCCGACATGCCGGCCGTCCGCCCCCTTCACCTCGTAGGCGCGCACGTCGGGATGGTAGAGGGGCAGGCCCTCGCGCTCTTCGAAGGTGATGCCGAACAGCCGGCCCGCGACGTCGAAGGCGGCGCGCACCATGTCGTCCAGGACGAGGTACGGCTTCACTTCCGCCTCGTCCAGGTCGTACTCGGCCCGCCGGACCTTCTCGGCGTAGTGGCGCCAGTCCCACGGCTCCACGGCGCCGTTCATGCCGTCGGCGCGCGCCGCCGCCTCGATCGCCCGGCGCTCGGCCCCGGCCCGGGCCCGCGCCGGTTCCCAGACCCGCGACAGCAGGCCTTCGACGGCATCGGGCGTCTTCGCCATGGAATCGGCGAGCCGGAAATGGGCGTAGCTCGGATATCCCAGCAGCGCCGCCTGCTCGGCGCGCAGCGCCGCGATCTCGCGCAGCAGCGGCCGGTTGTCGTGCGCCGACGATATCTCGCCGGCGCCGCGCGCCGATGATATCTCGCCGGCGCCGCGCGCCGACCAGGCCTCGTAGGCGAGGCGGCGCAGGTCGCGGCGCGTCGAGAAGGTCAGGAACGCCTCGATCGACGAGCGGGCGAGCGTGACGACCCGCCGCCCGTCGAGCCCGCGCTCGCGCGCCGCACCGGCGGCGGCCTCGCGGGCGAAGTCCGGCAGCCCGTCCAGGTCCGCCTCGTCCAGGACGAGCTGCCACTGCCTCTCGTCGTGCAGCACGTTCTGCCCGAACAGCGTCTGCAGGCTCGCGAGCCGCGCCGTGATCTCGGCCATGCGCGCCTTGTCCGGCCCGGACAGCGCGGCGCCGGCGCGCACGAATAACAGGTGCAGGCGCTCCAGCAGCCGCATCTGGTCCGGGTCGAGGCCGAGCGACGCGCGCCGCGCGTGCAGGTCGGCGACGCGCGCGAACAGGCCGGGGTCGAGCGCCACGCGGCTGGCGTGGCGGGCGAGCTTCGGCGCGTAGTCGCGCGCCACCGCCTCCATCTCCCCGTCCGACCGGCTGCCCAGCAGGTTCGAGAACACCGCGCCGACCCGGCGCAGCAGGCGCCCGCTCCGCTCCAGCGCCTCGACCGTGTTCGCGAAGGACGGCGGCTCGGCCGAACCGGCGATCGCCGCGACCTCGGCCTCGCGCTCCTCCATGGCGCGCTCGAGGGCGGCCGGGAAATGCGCGGGGCGGATGCGGTCGAAGGGCGGCAGGCCGAAGGGGGCCGTCCAGGCCTGCGTCAGAGGGTTCTCCGCCAGGGGGGTCTCGACCAGGGGATCTTGGGTCATTCCGGCGCCGGTACAGTGATGAAGGGGAAGGCTGCGGGACGGGAATATGGGGACGCGCCCGGGCGCGGACACCCCTTCCCCGGCGCCGACCGCCGGTCTATACCGCGACGCATGTCCACACGCTCCATCCCCGGCCACGCGTCGCCCTGGCGCCGGGCCTTCGCCGCCAGCCTGCCGATCCTCGCGGGCTACGTCCCGATCGGCATGGCGTTCGGCATCCTCTGGGTCCAGCAGGGGCTGGAGCCGATGGGTGCCGTGCTGTTCGGGCTGCTGGTCTATGCCGGCGCGTCGCAGTTCATGGCCGCCGGCATGCTGGCGGGCGGCCAGGGACCGGTGGAGATCGCGCTGACGACGCTGGTCCTGAACGCGCGCCACGTCGTCTACGGCCTCGCCTTCCTCGACCGTTTCAAGGGCTGGAGCGTGGCCAAGGCCTATTTCGCCTTCTCCCTGACCGACGAGACCTACGCCCTGCTCGCGGCCCGGCCGCCGTCCGGCCGCGAGGAAGGGGCGGACTTCCTGTGGCGCGTCGCCTTCCTCAACCAGGCCTACTGGGTGGTCGGCTGCGCGCTGGGCGCGCTGGTCGGCGGCCTCGTGCCCGACGCGCTGGCCGGGCTCGACTTCGCGCTGACCTCCCTGTTCCTGGTGCTGCTCGTGGAGCAGATGCGCGTTGCCGAGCGGCGGACCGCGGCACTCCTGGCGGGCGCGCTGGCCGCCGCGGGGATCGCCGCCCTCGGCCCCGCGAACACGCTGCTGCCGGTGCTCGCGGTCGCCCTGTCGGCGGTGGCGCTGGTCGGGCGGAGGACGCGGGCATGGTGAGCGCCGAGGTGCTGCTCGCCGCGGTCCTGATGGCGGGCGCCACCGCCGTCAGCCGGTTCCTGCCCTTCCTGCTGGGCGACATCGGCGACCCGCGGCTGCGCCGCCTGTTCACGGAACTGTTCCCGCCCGCGATCCTGGCCGTGCTGCTGGTGTATTTCGCCTGGGGCGCCGGTACCGCCTCGGGGCCGGCCCGCGCCGCGCAGGCGGCCGGCGCGCTGGTCACGGTCCTGGCCCATCTCGGCTTGCGGAACCTGCTGCTCTCGGTCGGGGCGGGGACCGCGGTCTGCATGCTGGTCGTGAACCTCTGGCCGCAATAGCGGCCGGCGGCTTCGCCGCGCGCGGTGGGTAAATCCTGCCGCGGCGCGGAAAATCCTGCTCCGCCCGGAAGCTTCCGCCTCCTCCCGCGCGCGCCGCGGCCGCGTCCGCCGGCCCCAGGCGAGCGCGACATGCTGCCCGCGGCCGCCGCGCGATCCCAACATCTTGCGATCGCATGCGGCGATCGCGCCGCGCCGCGCGGGCTTGGCCCCCGTGGCACGGGCCTTGCGCTCCGGTTGTTCAGTCGATGCCGAGCGGCACCGAACTGGGGAGGAGCGGATGCTCGAAGACCAAGACCACGACCGCGTCCAGGAGTTCCTGCGCATCTGCCTCGACCGCATCGCGGCGCGGGGCTTCGACTTCCGGGTCGACCCGGACCTGTCCGGCTGGGCGGCACACATGCGGGCGGCGCCGGGCATCTCGGCGGTCAACCCGACCTTCGATCCCGACGTCTGCCGGCTCGACCGGTCGAACGGCTTCTGGATCAAACTGGTCGGCGACGGCGGCCGCATCGTCGCCTGCCATGCCGCACGCCTGTTCGTCACGCCCGATTTCCGCCAGGAGATCGTCTCCGAGCGGCTGTGGCACGACAAGGGGCTGCGCGCGCTGGGACGGGTCGAGCTCGCCCTGCCTGCCGGCATGGAGGTCCTGTCCGGCCGCGTCGTCCACGAGGGCGGGGCCTGGGTCCATCCCGACCACCGCGCCCGCGGCTACGCCGCCACCATGGTCGCGGTGCTGCGCGCGCTGGCGCTGCGGCAATGGGCCTGCGACTGGTTCAACGGGATCTGCCTCGAGAAGATCGCGAAGTCCGGCGTCGTCTTCAACACCTATCACTTCACCAGGATGGTGCCGTGCACGACCGGCTGGTGCCCGCCGGTGGGCCGCGACGCGCCGCTGTGGATGCCCTACATGTCCCGGGCCGAGTGCCTAGCCCAGATAGCGCGATGGATAGACGAAGAACGAAACGACGCGCTCGACCTGGCGGTCTTTGAGGACCGGCACGAGAAGACGGTGGTACGCATGCCCGTTGTAGCTGGTGAAGATGTGGTGGGCGGCCGGCGCGCACGCCAGCGTAACGGTGTCGAGGTGTGAGATCAGCAGGTCCGTGTACTCGCGGGGCGCGGGCGCCTCGCGGACCGGCTTGCCCCGGAAGCCGACGCTGTCGTTCAGCGGCATCCCCGATCCCGTGAAGCGGATGCGGGGATTTTCCGGTTCGCTGACGTCGTACATGTTGACGTTGGCCAAGTCGAACAGCGGGTACAGCACCTCGAGCCGGCAGTCCTCCGGCGCCATCCAGCCCCGGGCATGGAAACGGTCCAGGACCGCTTTGAACGGCTGGCCGGGCAAGCGCGCCAAATACTCCGCCGTTACGGGACGGACTTCGATGACGTCGGGCAAAGGCGATCGGTGCAGTCGGATCACGTTCATGGCGTCGACCGGTAGGACGACATCACCATAATGCATTATGTGAGCGGCGCGACCAAATACTTCGTATGCGATGGAAAGTGATCTCGGGGGCGTAGACCATGCCGTCCATCCATCCCGGCGGTTCACGGGCACGCGGTTCACGGGCACGCGGGCCGCAGGGCCAGCAGCCGGGCGACGAGGCGGTCGACCGCGGCATGGCGCGGTCGCCGGGTCGTGACGACGTGGAAGCGCAGCGGGCTCTCGGCCCGCAGCGCCGAGACCGGCTGCAGCCCCAGCGCCCGGCACAGCGGCGCGCCATAGGGCTCGCGCAGGATCGCGATGCCGAGCCCCTGCGCCGCCGCCATCAGCGTCAGGTCGTAGTCCGGGAACGCGCGGTCCCGCGGCCGGCGCTCGTAGTCGATCCCGGCCGCCGACAGCCACGTGCGCCAGACCGTGTCGGTGGTGTCGTTGATCAGCGGGTATTCCAGCAGCCGCTCCGCTGTCGCCTCCGCCCCGCCCCCGACGCCGGCCGCGCCGGCGATCCCGGCGGCCACGGCGGCGCTCGCGACCGGCACCAGGGTTTCCCCGAACAGCGGCACGGCCGACACGCCGGGCCAGTCCCCGCGCCCGTAGCGGATCGCGATGCGCGCGTCCGACAGGCTCATGAAGCGGTGGTCGATGTCCGGCTCGACCCGCAGGTCCTGCGGCCGTCCCTCGAGTGCCGCGAGGTTGGGCAGCAGCCACAGCCGCGCGAAGGAAGGCACGATGCCGACCCGCACGACGTCCACCGCCGGGCCGCGCCGTCCCGGGCCGCGGCCGTCGTCGAGCAGCGCCAGCGCCTGCTCGATCCGGGCGACGAGTTGCTGGCCCTCGTAGGTGAGGCGGACGCCCCGGCCGTGGCGAACGAACACGACGCAGCCGGCCCAGGCCTCGACGGCCGCCACCCGCCGGCTGATCGCGCCATGGGTGACGTCGAGGGCGGCGGCCGCCGCGGAGAAGGATCCCGTCGCGTCGGCGCTGATCACCGCCTGCAGGGCCTCCAGCGGCGGCAGGAGTGAGCTGTGCTGCATTCTCACATCTGAATGTCGACTGGCGCTCTATGTCAAGCGGTGTTCCCGTGGCACACAGGAAGCCATGACGACCGACACCGCCCTCACCCCTCCGCGCCCGCGCCTGCTGCCCGTCCTCGCCGTGCTGGGGACGATCGTGACCTGGGCCGGCTCCTTCCCGGCGATCGGGATCGCGCTGCGCGAGCTCGACCCGCTGCCCCTGGCCGCGATCCGCTTCGCCCTCGCCTCGGTGCTGGCCCTGGCCTGGCTGGCATGGCGGCGGCCGGCGCGCATGTCGCGGCGCGACTACGGCGTCATCGCCGTCGCCGGCGCCCTCGGCATCGCCGCCTACAACATGCTGCTGAACACCGGCCAGGCGACGGTGTCGGCCGGCGCCGCCAGCTTCATCGTCAACACCCAGCCCCTGTTCATGGCGATCCTCGCGGTCCTGTTCCTGCGCGAGGCGCACAACCGCTGGAGCTGGGTCGGCAGCACGCTCGGCCTCGTCGGCGTCGGCGCGATCGCCTGGGGCCAGCCCGGGGGCTTGAGCTTCGGCGCCGGGGCGAGCCTCGTCCTCGGCGCCGCGGCCTGCGCGGCCGTCTTCTCGGTGCTGCAGCGCCCGCTGTTCGCCCGGCACGACCCGCTGCACGTGACCTCGCTGGTGCTGGTCGCGGGCGCCGTGGCGCTGCTGCCCTGGCTGCCCGCCGGCATCGCGCAGGCTTCGTCGGCCTCGGGCGCGTCCGTCGCGGCGGTCCTTTTCCTCGCGGTCGCGCCGGCCGCGATCGGCCAGACCTGCTGGGCCTATGCCATCCGGTCCTTCGGCGCGGCGCGCGCCGGCCAGTTCCTCTACCTGATCCCGCCCTTCGCCACGCTGCTCGCCTTCGCCCTGCTGGGCGAGGTCCCGGGCACGGTGACCTTGCTGGGCGGCGCGCTGGCGCTGCTCGGCGTCCTGATCGTCAACATCTGGGGACGGCGGTGAAGCGGTGAGGCGCAGCCTCACCCCGCCGCGGTATGCTGGATCAGGATCCTGGTGCCGATCGCGATCAGGCCCACGCCGCCCGCGAACTCGGCCCAGCGGCCCAGCCGCGCCCCCACCGCGCGCCCGACCATGACGCCGCCGGACGCCATCGCGAAGGTGACGGCGCCGATCAGGACGACGGTCGTCACGACCTCGACCGCCATGAAGCGCAGCGTGACGCCCACGGCCGTCGCGTCGATGCTGGTCGCCAGCGCGGCGAGCACCAGGGCCGAGGAGGCATGGCGGGCCGGCCCGTCCTTGGCACTCCCGCCGCCGCCGGCCAGGGCATGCCACGACATGCGCCCGCCGACGACCAGCAGCAGCAGGAACGCGATCCAGTGGTCGACGGCCTCGATCGACCCCGCGAAGACCGATCCCAGCGCCCAGCCGACCAGCGGCAGCGAGAACTCGAAGGCGCCGAAATAGGCCCCGATCCGCACCGCCTCCGAGACGCTGGGACGGCGCAGCGCGACGCCCTTGCCGAGCGACGCCGCGAAGGCGTCCATGGACAGGCTGAAGGCGAGGGTCAGGGATACGGCGAGCGTCACTGGGTACGGCCCCGGCCAGCAGGCATACCGGTGGCGACACGTCGCCCGGCTGGCCGTCGGGCAGGGTCGCGCCACCGGTCTCGCCTCGCCCGTGCGGGCCGCGCACGCCACGAAGCGTGCGCTCCGAGCATGTTGACGTGCGCCCCGCCGTCCCGGCGGGTGGCTACTCCCCAATGATGGCCGGGTTCCTAGCGTAGCGCCGGCCGCGATGTCAAGGCGGCCCAGCCCGCACCGGCACCCAGATCTCGTAGCCGCCGGTCCCGCGCCGGGGATCGAACGCCTCGCCGTAGCGCTCGAAATCCGGCGCGTCGGTGACCTGGTATCCCGACCGCGGGAGCCAGTCGAGGCAGATCGCCCTCCATGCCTGCGGGATCGTCGAGACGTGCTCGCGCAGGCGGAACACCGCGTAGCGGTGCGCCGGGATGCGCACCGGCACGAGATCCGCCGGCACGTCGCGGTCATCGCGCACCCGCACCCCCGCCAGGTAGTCGAGGCCGTCCCCGTCGGCGCAGCGGCACACGCCGAAACTCTCCGGCCCCACCCGGCCGGGGAGGGTTTCGGCATGGGGATGGAAGCATTGCCACTGGGCGGGGATGCCCGCCCGCCCCTCTCCGTCGTACCGCCGCTCCAGCCCCGCGACCAGCAGCGGCCCGCCGTCCTCGATGCCCGGCGGCGGCAGGTCCATGACCGGGCCGCCGCCGATGCCGGCCGGCTCGACCAGCGCCAGCCCGTCGAGCCGGCGCCGCGCGCGGACCGCCTCGGGCGTCATGCCGAACCGGTCGTGGAACGCCCGCGTGAAGGCCTCGTGGGAACCGTAGCCGGCGTCCAGCGCCACGGCCAGGATGTCGGGCGCGCCGGCGGCAAGTGCCCGCGCCGCCTCGCTTAGGCGCCGGCCGCGCACGTAGCGCATCACCGGCATCCCGGTCGCGGCCGCGAAGGCGCGCACGGTGTGGTGGCGCGACACGCCGGCCGCCGCCGCGACGTCCGCGAGCGAGATGTCGTCCGCGAAATGGCTCTCGACGAACCAGAGCGCCTTCTCGACCGCCCCCATTCAAGCCCCCGCCGCCCCTTTACTCCCCCCGGGGGCCATGATCGCGCATCCCGCGGCGGCGTCAACCGGCCGGCGGGGCGCGGAAGCCCCCGAACTCCCGCTCCAGCAGCGCCGCGAAGCCGATCGTGGTCCGGTCGCCCAGCGGCGGGCCGACGACCTGCACGCCGACCGGCAGTCCCGCGGCCGTCCGGTCGACGGGGACCGCCGTGGCCGGCAGGTTCGCGAGCGACGCCATGCTCGACCAGGCCATCTGGTCGGCGAAGGCCGTGTCCCGGCCGTCCACGGCCAGCCTGCGCGCGTCCGGCGGCGCGTCGTCGTGGCGCGGCGCCGCCGTGCCGAAGGCCGGGGCCACCACCACGTCCCAGTCCAGGAACACGGCCTCCCAGCGCCGGCACAGCTCCGCCTGGGCCTCCAGCAGCACCGCGCGGCGCGCCCCGCCCGCGCCGTCGGA
>NZ_DASYHS010000004.1:0-4750 GCF_035998295.1 Arenibaculum sp.
TTCCGCTTCGCCTACGAGGAGGTCGGCTGGAGCGGCGAGGCGCCGCCCCTGGCGACGGAGATCGTCATCGAGGCGCGTTCCGGCGACACCTGCACCGTGCGCATGGTGCACAGCCTCTTCACGTCCCGCGACGATTGGGACAAGGAGATCGAAGGCATGGAGAACGGCTGGCCCCCCTTCTTCCGCATCCTGCGGATCTATCTCGGGTCGTTCTCCGGCATGCGGGCGGCGTCGGCCCGGCCGACCGTCACCTTCGCCGGCTCGCAAGACGCCGCTTGGCGGGCCGTCCGGTCCGCGCTCGGCCTCGCCGGCGCCGCCGCCGGCGAGAAGCGCGACGTCGCCGCGAGCGGCGGGCCGCGGCTTGCCGGCACCGTCGAGGACGTCAGGGAAACGGCCAGGGACCGCGCGGTGACCCTGCGCCTGGAGGCGCCGGCACCCGGCGCGGCCATGATCGGGACCTACGAATGGGCGGGCAAGGTGAACGTCGCCGTCAGCCTGTTCTTCTATGGCGACGACGCGGATGCGGTGCTCGCCCGCGAGGCGCCGCGATGGGAGGCCTGGATGCGGAGCCTCTGACGGAGGCGTCGCCGGTCACGGCGGAGCCGGTATGCCCTCCAGCAGCACGCCGATCGCGGCATCGACGACGGGCGTCCGCCGGTCCCGGGCGTAGAGACCGTACTGGACGGTCAGCGGCCCCGGCAGGCTGGCCGAGGCCTTCAGCGCCCGTATCGATCCCGCGCGGACGGCCTCGGGCGGAAGCAGCCCGACGCCCAGCCCGTTCTCTATCGCCGCCTGCAGGGCCGTGACGCTCTGGCTCGTGAGCGTGATCCGGTGCTCGCGGCCGGCGGCGGCCAGCGCGTCGATCATGCGGCGCCGCCACAGGCAGGGTGCCGCGAACGTGACGAGATCGAGCGGGCGTTCCTGGTCCAGGACGTAGTCCGGGGCGCACACCCACTGGAGTTCGACGTTCCAGGACGTCAGGGCGTCGGCGACCACGGCGGAGGTCGGGCCGATCATGATGTCCAGCCCGTCTTCGCCCCAAAGCCGTCCCAGCGCGATGCTGTGGTCGACGACCACGTCGAGGCGGATGTCGGGATAGGCGCGATGCAGCCGTCCCAGCGCCGCCGGGAGTGCCGCGGTCGCGACCTCTTCGGCGAGACCGATGCGCACGCCGCCGCTGATGTCGGCCTGCTGCAGGCGGGCCACGGCCTCGTCGCCAAGCGCGAGGATGCGGGTCGCGTATCCCAGGAGGAGCTCCCCCTCCGCGGTCGGCACGACGCCGCGGCCGGTGCGCTGGAACAACTGCCGCTCCAGCAGGCTCTCCAGCCGGCGCATCTGCATGCTCAGCGCCGACTGGGTTCGGCCGGTCTGGGCGGCCACGCGGCTCAGGCTGCCTTGCCGGCAGACCGCGACATAGGTGCGGAGAAGGTCCAGGCCGATCTGCTCTGATATCATGTTCCGTGAACTCTGAAATCACCGATATCAGTCTACAATCATATCCCGCCACGCGCTATCTCCCGGGCATGAAAACGGGAGCGCGTAGAGCGATGCCGAACTGAAAGACATCCGAATACCGCGCCCGGACCCGGCAAGAGAAACCCTGGCCGTCGGATTTGCGGCCATGGCCGCACAGCAAATGGAACGAGACAAATGAAAGCGATCCGTGTCCACCGTCACGGCGGGCCAGACGTGCTTGCCTACGAAGACGTCGACATCGGCCGGCCCGGCCCCGGCGAGGTCCTCGTGCGCAACAGGGCGGTCGGCCTCAACTTCGTGGACGTCTATTTCCGTACCGGCGAATATGCGCCGCCCAGCCTGCCGTTCACGCCCGGCAACGAGGGCGCCGGCGAGGTCGTCTCGGTCGGCGAAGGCGTGGAGGGCTTCGCGCCGGGCGACCGCGTGGCCTATGTCGGGACGCTCGGCGCCTATGCCGAGCAGCGCATCGTGCCCGTCCATTTCCTCGTGCACCTGCCCGACGCCATCGACTTCGAGACCGGCGCCGCGATGATGCTGAAGGGCCTGACGGCGCAATACCTCCTGCGCCGCACCTTCCGCGTCGGGGCGGGCCATACCATCCTCGTGCACGCGGCGGCGGGCGGCGTCGGCCTGATCCTGACGCAATGGGCCAGGCATCTCGGTGCGACCGTGATCGGCACGGTCGGTTCGCCCGGGAAGGTCGAGCTGGCGCGCAGGAACGGCTGCGACCACGTCATCGACTACCGCAAGGAGGACTTCGCGACGCGCGTCAGGGAGATCACGAACGGCGAAGGCTGCGACGTCGTCTACGACGGCGTCGGCAAGGCGACCTTCCCCGCCTCGCTCGATTGCCTGAAGCCCCTCGGCTATTTCGTCAGCTTCGGCTCGGCGTCGGGAGCGATCGAGCCGTTCGACATCATGCTCCTGATGAAGAAGGGTTCGCTGTTTGCGACCTGGCAGCTCCTGTTCACGCATCTCGAGAAGCGCGAGGACGTCCTGGCCATGAGCAAGGACCTCTTCGACGTCGTTTCGAGCGGTGCCGTGAAGATCCCGGTCCATGCCCGCATGCCGCTCGCCGACGTGGCCGAGGCGCACCGCCGGCTCGAAGCGCGGGAGACGACCGGGGCGACGGTCCTGCTGCCGTAAGAAGCGTTCGCGGCCCCTCCCTCCTCGCAAGGGAGGGGCTGGCCGATCCGCCGGTTTTCGCTGGTGGATCGGCCGCCGGGTCTTCAGTGTCGGTGCTGCGCGGCGCCGGCATCGTGGCCGGGCAGGCACCATTGCGTGCGAAGCTCGCAAAGCTTGGCGATCAGTGCCGCGTATTCGTCATTGATGGCCTGGCGCTCGGGATCGCCGACGGCCTGGACGCTGTAGGCGTGGGGTCCGGGATGAATCAGGAAGGGATAAGGACTGCCTGGTTGCGCGCCCCCGATGTCCGGCGCGCCCACATTCGGGACGTAGTGCATCACGTGCGGGAAGTTCACGGTGGCGACCTGATCGTGTTGATCGGGTGAGGTGTAGGACCGGAACACGGGGGACAGCATATAAGAGATGCCGGCGCGCTCGGGAGCCTTGTACTGGTTGCTGGCGTAACGCTCCCTGATCGTCTCCTTCAGCTGCGGCGCGGGCGTTCCTTGGGCCTGCATCCGGGCGGCGTCGAAGAAGACCGGGAGAATGGCCTCCGCTCCCGCGCTGTCGAACGCGACGGGATAAAGCAGGTCATCGCGGTATTCGGTCAGCGGCCAGGATCCGCGAAACGCATCGTCTCCGGTCCGGGCGACAAGGGCGTGGAAGCCGTTTGTCCCCTCGCGCACCTGCTCGAACCCCGTCCGTGGGTCGAGCACATAGACGGTGGCCTCGCTCCGCAGGTGAGGCGGAAGCGAACTCAGCGCCAGTTCGATTTCAAGGTCCCGGGGCAGCGGCGTCGGCTCCGGGGCGCCCGACGCGGGGGAGCTCGCGCTCGCCGCTGCGGTCGAGACTCCGATGATGCCGAAAGCCGCCGCGATGCACCGCAGCGGGGCGTTGCGAATATGCATAGGTTCGAGTTCCCGTATATGGATCCGGCAGAATGCGTTTGAGGAGTGCGGCGGCTTGCGCACCGCGCCCGCATGCGTGGGGCGCTCAGCTCGGACGCAGTTTCTCGAAAGAGGGGATCGTCGCGTCGACGGGGTCCCAGGTCCGACCGGCGGCGGTCCACATCGTGAACTGCGGCGCGAACTGCTCGGGGTCGTCCAGGCTGGAAGCGTAGACCACGAAGACATCCGGCATGTCCGGGAAGGTCATATAGACCGGCATGCCGCAGGTCGGACAGAAATGGCGGCTCTTGCGCGTCCCCAGATCGCCGGTCGCGACCCAGTGACCGGTGTCGCCGGTTCGCGAGACGCTCGCGCCCACGAAGGTCAGGTGCGAGCCGTGCCCGGTTCCGCTGGCGCGCTGGCACTGGCGGCACTGGCAATGGTTCATGTCGACCGGCTGGCCGACCACTTCAAAGCGGGCCGCGCCGCAGGCGCAGCAGCCGGTATAGGGCTTCGTCATTCGTCTCTCTATTGGTTTGACCGGACCGCAAGGGCGCGGCCGACCGGGACAGGTTCCCTGCGAGGGTTCGCAAGATCCGACGTTCAGGGTCCGCCCTTTGCGGCGGCCGGGCTGAGCGTTGCAAGGACGGGATGAACATGCCTTTCTATTAGTGTTGACTAATGCATTAGTCAACGCTAATTGCTTGATCGCCACCGGGGCAGGCAAGGCGGCGGGTCGATCCGGTCAGACTTGTTACTCCCGCTCGCCGAGCGCCTTCGCGGAACGTGGCCCGGGATTACGAGGATCGGTCCGGGCATCCGCGCCGCGGCGGTCCCTCATGGAGAATAGGATGACTGCGACACGCAACGCCGGCCCGGCCTGGTCGATTGGCACCTGGTTGGCCCTCGTCTCTCTCACCCTGGGCAGCTTCGCCGTCGTCAGCAGCGAACTCCTGCCCATGGGCGTTCTCACCCCCCCTCGCGCGGGATTTGGGGGTCAGCGAGGGCGTGGCTGGACAGACGGTCACCCTCACGGCGATTTTCGCCGGTCTGGCCGCGCCGACCATCGCCCTGATCATCGGCCGGACCGACCGTAAGCATGTGATGCTGACGGTGACCGGGCTCGTCATTGCCTCCAATCTTCTGGCCGCCCTGTCCTGGGGCTTCTGGAGCCTGCTGGCGGCGCGGGTGATCATGGGGCTGGCCATCGGCGGATTTTTCGCCCTGGCGGGGGCGACGATCGCGAGGCTGGTGTCGATCGA
>NZ_DASYHS010000015.1:0-19808 GCF_035998295.1 Arenibaculum sp.
AGCGCTCCGGGCCGCGGCCGGTGCGGCGGGCCATCCCCTGACCCTGCGCCTGCAGCCCGGCTACGACCACAGCTACTTCTTCATCGCCACCTTCATCGACGACCACCTCCGCCACCACGCCGCCGCCCTGGCGGCGTGAGCGGCGCCGGATCACCCGGGCGGGGCATCCTCTACGAGATGCCTGCCCGGCTCCATCGCATCGTGGAGGATGCGGCCGACGACGATCACGTCGTCGCCGACCAGCCGGTAGAAGACGACGTGGCGCGGTCGCCCGACGACGCCCGTTCCCTCGGGTACCCGGAGCCGGCTATGGCTCAGATGATATGACCGGGTGTCCGCTCCGACCTCGGCATGCAGCCTGCTGCCGGCGCGCAGCGGATCGCGGCGGATGTCCCTGAGCGCCTGCGAGCGCCTGCCGGATCAGCGCCTCATAGCGCGTCCGGCCGGCAAGGCCGAACGCCTCGCCGCTCCTGGCCGGGGCGGACCGGATGTCGTCCAGCGCCGCATCGGTGACACGAAGGCGGCGCACCCGTCAATCGCCGTGCCGGCGAGGCCCGGTTTGCGCGCCGATGCGGTCCATCAGCGCGTCCAGTTCCGCATCGGAACCGACTTCCACGTAGTCTCCGCGCTCGTATGCGTCCTCGCCTTCGCGGAGCAACTCCCGGAGGCGTTCGATCTTCCCTGCCTCCTCACGCTCCTGCCGGTCGAGCAAGCGCAGGCCTGCCCGCACGACTTCGTCGGCATCGTGGTAGCGCCCCGACGAGACGCGCTCCTCGATGAAGCGGTTCTCGGCTTCGCTCAGCTCCACGGTGCGGTGCGGCATGGTTCCTCCTCGCCGGGAGAGCGTATCACGCCGGCTTGGCTCGGCAAATCCGGCTCCGCAGGCTCGCCTCAGACCGGATGGCCGGGATTGGGCGCCTTCTCCGGCCGCCCGCCTTCCGCCGTCCGCTCGTTCTCCTCGGTCGTGCGCGGGACGGCGTCGCCCGCTCCGTCCGGTGCGCGCTGGTCGCGCCGAGGCCCTTCGGGGTGCCGTTTCTCGTCCTCGGGCATCGGGGTCTCCCTAGGTTGGTACGGGGCGTCCGTGACACGTCAACCTCCAAGCCGGGCTGCCGTTGCGCCCGCGGCGGTCCAGGCGGCGGAGATGCGTGGGCGCGAAGATGCGCATGGTCGCGGCGGTGCTGGTGGCTTCGCGGCGGGGGTGCACCCACCGCTACGGTATGGCAGCGGCTGGGCGAAGTGGAAAAGCTGGCAGTCCAGCGTGACTACGCCCCCTCCAGTCATCAGTGGCTGGAGCCCTCCTGGTCCTCATTGATCTGCGGTTGACGTTGTCCTGGTCACCGGTTCCTGTTTAAGAGCGGACGGTCGCAACCGGGGGCTCCAAGGTGTGTATGTCTCCTGCCAGTAGTCAAATTCGTCTAGTGCTGCCCCCTTGTGCGTCCGAATGGTCGGGCGTATTTCGGAGGTGCACGAACAAGGAGCCCTGCCATGAGTACCACAGAAGCGAAGGTTATTCAGCTTCGGCCAGCCAAGGCGGCGAAGGCGTCCGAGGAGAAGTGGGGCGCCGCCGTTATGAAGTTGGGCTTCTGCATGGTGCCTTCGCTGCTGCTCCGCGCGCAGCGCCGCCTCAGCCTCAACCCGACGCAGCTCGCGGTGTTGCTCCAACTCTGCGACCACTGGTGGGACGAGAAGCGCAAGCCGTTCCCGTCAAAGGAGCGCCTTTCCCAACGGCTGGGCCTGAGCGCACGCCAGGTGCAGCGGCACATTGCTGATTTGGAGAAGATGAAGCTAGTGAAGCGGGTTGACCGGTTCGGTGCGCATGGTGGCAAGCTGAGCAACACCTACGACCTGTCTGGCTTGGTTGAACGGCTGAAAGCTCTCGAGCCGGAGTTCCGGCAGGTTGAAAATGAGATTGCCGAGGCGACAGCTAAGCGTGAGGTGGTGGCGAAACCCGGCTTCAAGCCGAAGCCTAAACCCTCTGTACCGGGTTGAACCGCGGCGTTACAGAGTCCTGAGGCTCCAGAAATGCTGAGCCCCGGTCGCATGCCTTGCGGCAGAGGCGGGTCCGGGGCCTACAGATACTGATTTAGGCAGATTTCGGATGAGCGTCAACGCCTTTACCCTTTATCCCGCACTTCTCAGTGCGCTGGAGGTATCGCTGTCGCCCGAGCGTATGGCGACCTACATCGCTGCTGCGGGCGGCGACCGGGAGAAGGCAATTCGCCTGTACACTTGGAATACAGCCGTCAGCGCCGCCTTCTACGGGCCTCTCCAGGGCCTGGAAGTGGCCGTCCGCAACGCCATGCATCGGCAGATCTCCGCCACCTACGGGCCGAACTGGTACGATAACCCTCAATGCCGGCTCGACGCAGGTGCCCTCAACCGCGTTGCGGGCGCCAAGGCCGATCTGGGACGGGAAGGTTATCCGGTCGACCCCCCTCATGTAGTGGCCGCCTTGGCGTTCGGTTTCTGGGTTTCCCTTCTGGGACGTGGCGGCTACATGGCAGACGCCAGGGCAACCCGGGCGAACTACGAAATGAGCCTATGGCGTCCCGCGCTGCACCGGGCGTTCCCTCATGTCCGTAAATCCCGCGCAGACGTGCATCGACCGCTCGATTATCTCCGGACATTCCGGAACCGGATCGCCCACCACGAGCCGATCTTTGGTCGGCACCTAGTGGCGGACTACGCGAGCATCCTGGAGGTGGCAGGCTGGATCTGCCCGAGCACCCGGGACTGGATTGCTTATCATAGCCGCGTGCCGGAGATTCTAGCGCAACCGCGCGATGGCAACAATCTGCGATTCTGAAGTTAAGAGGAAGTATAGCTGTCCGCAACCTATGTCTTTCTTGTTTCTCCGCTACTGGGGTTCCGACTTCATCGAGGACGACGACATGAGGGCGGTCCAGGACGGGTGTCGGGCGGGTCCTGACGCGATGACCCCGCCCGAGCCGGTCACACCGTCGGGACCGTGCCGCCGTCGATCACGTGCTCGGTGCCGGTGATCGACGCGGCGCGCTCGGACGCGAGGAACGCGATCAGGCTCGCGACTTCGGCCGGCTTGGACGGGCGCCCGATCGGGATGCCGCCGAGCGCGTCCATGATGATCTTCCTGCCCCCCTCGTAGTCCGTGCCCGCTTCCCGGGCGAGCCGTTCCGCCAGGCGCACGGAGGCGTCCGTCTCGATCCATCCCGGCGAGACCCGCACGACGCGCACGCCCTTGGGCGACACCTCCTTCGACAGGCTCTTGCTGTAGGTGGACAGCGCGGCCTTGGCGGCGGCATAGGCGGTCGTCGCCTCCGGCAGGGGCAGCGATCTCTGGATGGAGGAGACGTGTATCACCACCCCGCTCCCCTGCGCGACCATGCCCGGGACGAGCTCCCGGTCGAGCCGGACCGCAGGGAAGAGGTTGAGGTCGAGTTCCTTCCGCCACTGGGCATCGGTCAGCGCCGCGAAGCCGCCGCCCGGGGCCGACGAACCGCCGAGCATGTGCACGATGATGTCGGCGCCGCCCAGCCGCCGGCGCACGGCCCGGGCCACCGTGGCGCAGCCGTCCGCGGTCGTGAGGTCGGCGGCGACGAAGAGCTCTTCCGGCAGCGCCTCCGGCCGCGAGCGCGCCGTCGTCAGCACCTGCGCGCCAAGCTCCCGGAAGAGTTCGACGGTCGCGGCCCCGGCACCCCGCGTGCCGGACGTGACGAGGGCGCGCTTGCCCTTCAAGGTGAGGAATTCGGCCATCATCGGATATCCAGCCCGACGATCCCGCCGTCCGCGAGCGTGAAGACGAAGTCGAGCGTCGCGGGGCTGCCGGGGAACCGCCCGCTCACCCTCGCCCGGACCGAGACCTTCTCGCCCGTCCCGGTCACCCCGATCGGCTCGGCGACGTGGCGATACTTGCGCTTTGCGGCAAGCCACCATGCCCGTATCGCCTCGACGCCCTGATGGACGGCGCCCTCGTCCCTGACCGCGGCGTCGGCGCGAAAGGCTCGGCCCAGGGCCTCGGCGTCGTCGCCCCGGTCGGCTTCGAAATACGCGTTCACGGCTGAAGGAAGCTCCATCGTCCTGCTCCTCTCTCGGGTTGGCGGGAAAGCTGCCGCCGAATGTAGGGCTGGACGATTGTGCGGATAATAGGGATAAAACGGCATGACGGATTGAGAAAATCGGGACAATGGAACGCACGGGCCTGAACGATCTGGATGCCGTCGTCGCCATCGCCCGGCGGGGATCGTTCCGCGCCGCGGCGATCGATCTCGGGATGTCCACGACCGCCTTGAGCCATGCGATCGGCAAGCTCGAGGCGGGGCTCGGCGTCCGCCTGTTCAACCGCACGACCCGCAGCGTCGCGCTGACCGATGCCGGCCGGCTCTTCGTCGAACAGGTCGGCCCCGCGCTCCGGGATATCCACGGTGCCCTGGAAGCGGTGCGCTCGCAGCGCGAGACGCCGTCGGGAACGCTGCGGATCAATGCCGCCGCGTTCGCGGCGCGCGAGATCATCTCGCCGCTCGTGCTCGATTTCCTTCGCCGCTACCCGGAAATGAACGTCGACCTGGTCACCGAAGGACGGCTGGTCGACATCGTCGCCGAGGGCTTCGACCTGGGCGTGCGCGTCGCCGATCTCGTTCCCAGCGACATGATCGCCGTTTCGCTCGGGCGCCCCCAGCGATACGCCGTCGTGGGCTCTCCGGCCTATTTCGAGCGCCACGGGAAGCCTCGCGTGCCTCCGGACCTTCTCGATCACGCCTGCATCCGCGTGCGCCTGCCCAACGGGGCGCTCTACCGGTGGCGGTTCGAGGGGCGGGGCGAGGCCGTGCACGTCGACGTGCGCGGCCCGATCACGCTCGACGAGGCGGGGCTGGCGCGCACCGCCGTGCTCGAGGGCATCGGCCTCGGCTTCTTCATGGAGCAGGACGTCCTTGCCGACATCCGGGCAGGGCGCCTCGTCCGCGTGCTGGAGGACTGGACCCCGCCCTTCCCGGGCCTCTGCCTCTACTATCCCGGCCGGCGCAACCTGTCCGCCGGACTGAAGGCCTTCCTGACGTCGGCCCGCGAGTTCGCCCAGGGCCGGCTCTCCGGCGTCGCGCCGGGATGACCCATGATCAGAACGCCACGCGGTCGGCCCCCTTCAACTGCAGGATGGCGCGCGCGTCCTGCGGCGTCGCGACGCAAAGCCCCAGCCCTTCGACGATCCGGCGCGCCAGGCGGACCTGCTCGGCGCTGGAGGTCGCCAGCCGGCCCGGCCCGATCCAAAGCGAATCCTCCAGCCCGACCCTCACATGGCCGCCCATGGCCGCCGCCTGCGCCGCTATCGGCAGCTGATGGCGTCCCGCGCCCAGGACCGACCAGTGGTAGTCCCCGCCGAAGAGACGGTCGGCCGTTCGCTTCATCATCATCACGTCCTCGGGATGGGCCCCGATTCCGCCCAGGATCCCGAACACGCTCTGCACGAAGAAGGGCGGCTCGATGATCCCGCGGTCGGCGAAATGCGCCAGCGTGTAGAGATGGCCGATGTCGTAGCATTCGACCTCGAAACGAGTGCCGTTCGCGGCGCATTTCGTCAGGATCGTTTCGATGTCGGCGAACGTGTTCCTGAAGACCCTGTCGCGCGACCCCTCCAGGTATTCTCGTTCCCACGCGTGCTTCAGGTCCTTGAAGCGGTCGAGCATCGGGTAGAGCCCGAAATTCATCGACCCCATGTTGAGGGAGGCGACCTCCGGCTCGAACCTTGACGCGGGTTCCAGCCGCTCCCCGATGCTCATCGTCGCGGCGCCGCCGGTGGTCAGGTTGACCACGCAGTCCGACCGCTCCCGGATGGTCCGCAGGAACGGCAGGAAGGCTTCGGGGCGCTGGTCCGGCCGCCCGTCTACCGGATCGCGCGCATGGAGATGCACGATCGCCGCACCGGCCTCGGCCGCCTCGATCGCCGCTCGCGCGATCTCGGCCGGCGTGACCGGCAGGTACGGCGACATCGACGGCGTGTGGATCGAGCCGGTGACGGCGCAGGTGATGATGACTTTCCTGCATTCGGCCATGATCGCCTCCTCTCGGGTTTCCCGTAACGCCTCAAGCGTATTGGGCGAGGCCGTTGCCCAGCGACCAGTTCTCCTTCGCGACCTCGACCAGGCTCACGAACACGTCCTCCGGCCGGATGCCGGGGTTCTCGCCGAGCAGCTCCGCGATCCGCCGGAACAGCGCCTTCTTCTGCTCGATGCCGCGGGTGTCGTTCGCGGTGATCCGGATCAGCACGAGGTCGTCGCTCCGGGCGACGCCGAGATAAGACGCGCTGTAGCGGAAATTCGCGGCGTCATGCTCCGTGATGGTCATGAACTGGTCGTCTTCCGGCACATTGAACGTCTCCCGCATCGCGCGGTAGAGGCCGTCGAAGATCGCCTGCCGGTAGGCTTCCGGCTTTCCGGCGCGCATCGAGATATGGAGGAGCGGCATCGCGGGTCCTTTCCTGTTTCGTCCCGTCCCGACGCTACATCCAAGCCATCCATTTTGGTATGCTATGAGAGTTGATATCAGCGATAAGGTTCGGATATGGCCGAACGTCCCCTCGACTTGGATGCCGTCCAGGCTTTCGTCCACATCGCCGAGCTCGGCAGCTTCACGCGCGCGGCCGAAGCCATGCGGACGACGCAGGCCGCGGTCAGCTTGAAGCTGAAGCGCCTGGAGGCGAGGCTCGGCTGCCGGCTCGTCGAGCGCACGCCCCGCTACGTCGAGCTTTCGGCGCGGGGCACGGCCTTCGTCGAGCACGCCCGCGAGCTTCTGGAGGCGCACGACCGCGCGCTCACGGCATTCGCCGGGGCCCGGCGGCGCCTCACCATCGGCATCAGCGACCATGTCGCCGGGCCGGAGCTTCCGGCGCTGATCGCGCGCATGAACGCGCAGGACCCCAAGCTGCTGATCGAGATCCGGATCGGATCGTCGGGCGACCTGCTCCAGAGCTTCGACCGGCGGGAACTCGACACGGTGATCGTCCGCCTGCATGCCGGGCGCAGCGACGGGGAAATCATCACCGAGGAGAAGTTCGGCTGGTTCGCGGGGCCGGGCTGGCAGCACCGCGCGGACGAGCCCCTGCCGGTCGCCACGCTCGCCGAGCCCTGCGGCGTCCGCGTGATGTCCTCGCGCCTTCTCGACGAGGCGGGCGTGCCCTGGACGGAGATCTTCGTCGGCGGCGGCGTCGCGGCGGTCGCCGCCGCCGTCATGGCCGGGCTCGGCGTCGCCGCACTCTCTCCGCGCATGCTGCCGTTCGGCGCGCTCGACGTAGGCGCCAGGCTCGGGCTTCCCGACCTGCCGCGCCTGCCGGTCCTGCTCCACACCAGGGTCGGGGACGGCCGGCCGCGCGATGCGCTCGCCGCCCTTTCCGCCGCCTTCAGGGGCGCGGTGCGAGGCTAGTTAGGCGAGCCGGCCCTGAAGGAGGCGTTTCTTCGCAAAGGCATCGTACCAGCACCAGCTATCCAATCAACTCCGATTCCTTGACCTGTTTGCTGGACCACTGGCCGCCGGGCCGCTCCTCGAAGGCGAGCTTCGCCTTGGCCAAGCTGCCCTTGCCGACTGCTGCCGCAATCTCGGCCAGTCGGTCTTCGATCTGAGTGAAGAGTGGCCGCTCGCCGATGGATTCCAGGTACCGGGCGCGGATTGAGGCGTCGGCAAAGCGCGGGACGGCCTTGTGGGTGTCGGCCTCCCACCGTGCTACGGTCTGGTAGTCCTTCCCGAGCCGCCGTCCTATGGACGTCTGGCTCAGATCCAGCATTACGCGGAGAAACCGGAACTCCTGCCCGGTCAGCGGCCGTTCCTGCTTTGCCAGATGAAGCGCGATTACGCGCTCCAGTTCGTCGGCCCGCTCAACCACCACGGTCGCGCCATACTCGCCGAGGTCCTCCTCGTGATAGCCATTGAGCAGCCAGATGTTGTCGAGTCCGCATTGCGTATAGTGGTACATTTCGTGTCCCTCCTATTCCTCGTCCTCGTCCTTCCACTCGTCTTCCCAGTCATCGCCTGGTCCCGGCTTCGACCTGCGGGTGAACAGCCAGTTCTCATAGGCTGTGATGACCAGGATCTTCGTCTCCGGCACCACAACCCCGGCAACCACCGTCATCGTTTCATCCGCTGTTCGTTGGCAGGTGAACTTCCAGCCGTTGGTCAGAGATATGTCCGGCGTCGGATCCTCCGTCAGAAAGCCGCTCAAAAGGCATTGGACGGCTTGGCGTTCGCTGATTGGGGGCTTCCCGGCTTCTGGATCACGCTTGCGGGCATGCCTGGTGAACCTCACCTTGTCGCGGTCCTTCGCGAGAGCCCTGATAGCGTCCCGGGCAGCCTTCCTGTCCACAATATCTATCCCTCAAAATGACCCATTGCAAGATAATGATGGTAGTGGCCCCCTTAAGAGCCTGCCGTCGGCACGCCATTCTGGAGGTGGAACGCCCGCCGGTCCGCTACAGCTTGAATGGCCCGCTCGCTGCGAAGCCCTGTGGCGCCATAGCTGTGCCGGCAATGACGGGAAGGAGCTCCTTCCGGAAGGCCGCCATCGGCTTCGCCGAGGTCTGGACCCATTTGCCGTCCTTGCGTTCCATCCATCCGGCAGCAAAAGCGTCACCCGCCAGAAGGCCCGTGCTCCCCGACTGGATGAACTCAGAGCCCGCTCCGTCGGCCTCACGGCCTCACGGCCTCACGGATCGCCGCTTCCCCCCTCGTGGCGCACCACGCGGAAACCCTCCTCCTCGCCCGGGGGGACGAAATGGCGGGTGATCGCGTCGAACTCCGCCTCCGTCGTCGCCTTGGCGCCCTCCGGCAGTTCCTCGTTGCGGCGGCGGAGCTGGCGCTTGCACAGCGCGTCGGAGGCGACGATCGAATGCAGCAGGTGGTCCGCCCCCGCCGCCTCGAAGATCGCGCGCACCCAGCCCCGCTCGCGCGGCGTGTTGCCGGCGAAGTCGAACACGACCGGCACGCCCGCGCGCAGAAGCGCCTCGGCATGGGGCGCGATGACGGAGCGCAGCCGGGCGCTGCGCTCGAGATAGTCGGGGAAGGTCGCGATCTCGCCGGGATAGAGGCGCGAGAGCCACATATCCTCGCTGAACAGGATCGCGCCCTGCTCCCGCGCTATCCGGCGCGCGAGCGTGCTCTTGCCCGAGGCGAGCTTGCCGCACAGAAGATGCAGGACCGGCCCGGGCCGCGTCATCGTCCGTCCCCCTTCGGTTTGCCGCGCGAGAGTGCCGCGACCATCCCCAGGCTGGCGATGGCGACCCCCGCCCAGGTCAGCGGGCCGGGCATCTCGCCCAGCAGCGGGATCGCCGCCACCGTGGTCAGGCACGGCACGGCCGCCGTGGCGACCGCCGTCTCGGTCGCTCCCAGCAGCGACACCGCCAGCGTATAGGCCAGCAGCGAGGCGATCGCGATCAGCACGCCCTGGAACACCGCCTGCGCCGCCAGCGTCCCCACCGCCACCTGACCGAGCTGCGGGTCGAGCGCCAGGAAATAGACCGGCAGGTAGACCGCCATGGACAGCGGCGTCACGATCGCGGCGGCGGCGACGGCGTCCACCTTGTAGCGGCGGATCAGCACGCCGTAGACCGACCAGCAGGCCGACGCCCCGACCAGGCAGGCATCGCCCAGCAGCACGGTCCCCGTCGCCGCCCCCAGCGCGTCGAGCGCCAGCGCCGCGACCCCCGCCAGGATCAGCCCCGCGCCGATCAGGCGCCGGGCCGACGGGCGCTCGCCCAGCCACAGGGCGCCTGCGAGCGTGCCGAACGCCGGCAGCATGCCGTGCAGGAAGACGGCCCCATGGGCGGCGGGCGCGCGGGCGAAGCCGGCATAGGCCAGCAGCGCGAAGCCGAGCCCGCCGAAGAAGGACAGCCGCGCCGCCCGCCCCAGGCTCAGGCCCGCCAGCCCGCGCCGCATCAGCACCGGCAGCAGCAGCACGCCCCCGACCCCGAAGCGCAGCGCCGCGAGGTCCCAGGCCCGCAGGGCGTCGAGCGTGCCGAGCCGCGAGACGAGCGTGAAGGCCGAGAACAGGACCACGACCGCGGCCGCCGCCGCGGCGCCGGCCAGCACGGCGCGCCGCCCCTCCATCCTTCCCGCCTCCATCGCCCGTCCCCCCTCGTGCAGGCCGTGATCGTCATCGTATGACGTCCCCGGGTCAAGTCCCGCGCGAGGGCGGCGCGCCCTCTGCTACCCGGCGATGCCGAACGCGTCGGGATAGCGGACCGAGCCCGCCGCTCCGGCCAGCGCGCCCTCCGCCAGTTCCAGCGCCATGAAGGCATCGCCCGCGAACGGGGCCGCCAGCTTGCGCGCGAGCGCCGGGGAGAAGCCGAAGCGCGGGTAGTACCGGGGATGGCCGAGCACGACGACCGCCTCGCAGCCGTCCCGGCGCAGCCTCTCCAGCCCGGCGCGGATCAGCGCCGCGCCGGTCCCGCGGCGCTGGCGGTCGGGCCGGACGGCGACCGGCGCCAGCGCGACCGCGTCGACCTTCCGGCCATCGACCTCGACCGCGAGGTCGCTGAACACGACGTGGCCGACGACCTCTCCGTCCTCGGCCTCGCCATCTTCGAGCGCGACCAGCGCCAGGCGCACCAGCCCGTCGGCGCGCAGCCGCTCGACCAGATCGGCCTCGTTCCCGCCGCCGAAGGCGGCGGCGAGGACGGCGCGGATCCGCGCGGCAAGGGCTTGGGTCTCTTCCTCGATTCTCATGGCGGTCCTCAGCGGTTGTCGGGTTGCGGGCGCACGGCGGCGCGGCCGGAGCGCGAGATCCGGTACGGACCGCCGCTCCTGGCCTCGATCAGCCTGCGCCGCCTGAGCCTGTGGAAGGTGTCGAGCGTGCAGTCGGCCAGCCTGTGGCCTTCGCGGTTGAAGCAATCGACGGCGACGACGCGCCCGTCTTCGGCGCGGTGATGGCGGATGTGTCCGCCCTGGGCGAGCACGTGCAGGACGCGCTGCTCCATCCTGGAGACGTTCATTTCGGAGACTCGTACGCAAGACCACACGACGCATCGGCCCGGCGCGCTGCGTCGCGTGCGCGCCGGTCAACCGCAATGCGTCACCGAGCCTCGCCCTGGGCGAGGCGGTCAGTGGGTCGCGACAATCTCCGGCATGAAATCCCCCGATATGCCCCGGCGACGGCGCGCCGGACGGACGGGACGATACCCGGCGGCCTTTTCCCCGTCAACGGACCTGCCCGAGGGAGAAGAAACGGGCCGCCGCACAACCTCTTGACGTCCCGTTATGTGATAAGTATCCTATATTGATCTGAATTCAAGGACATGGAGCCCAGGCCATGGCGTTCACCCCGGTCCCCATCGAACCCATCCGGCCGAAGGTGGCGCCCGCGCCGGTCCCGGTCGTCGGCGCGGGCACGCTGGCGCCCCGGCGCGAGGCGTTCTGCCGCCACGTCGCGTCCGGCGTCGCCCCCGTGACCGCCGCCCGCCTGGCGGGCTTCCCCTGGGACAAGGCGGGGTCCTGCGCGCGCGCTCTGCTGGCCGAGCCGGACGTCACGGCCCGGCTGGTCGAGATCGTGGTCGCCTGCCGCGCCCGGCACCAGGACCTGCGCAACCGGCTGATGTCGCGCCTGCTGCGCGTGCTCGACGTGGCGCTCGCGGCCGGCGACCGCACCGACGCGCTGCGCGCGATCCGCATCGCCCAGGGCTTCGAGGCCGAGCCCGACCCGCTCGACGCCCTGCAGGACCAGGAGGAGGAGGACAACGACGCGGCGCCGGCGGACCCGGCCGACCTGTCGGAGGAAGGCGCGCCGCCGGCGATGCCGCCGCTGCCGCACGAGCACGCGCCGCTGCGGGGCCCGCTGGACTCGCCCGAGAATTTGGAGGGGATCAGCGACCTGCTGCGGGACGCGGAGACCTGGCTGCCGTCGATCACGCGCTGCCGCAAGGCGGCCGACGCGGTGTTCCGGCTGATGGAGGACCACAACGGCCACCTGCCCGACGACTACGACGTCCGCAACTACCCCTGGGGCCTCGGCGACTACTACCGCGACGAGCTGATCGAGAGCCGCCGCGCCCGCGGCCTCGACCCCATCGACGGCCGCCCGCTGCGAACGCCGAAGCAGTAGGCTATCCTTCGCCGGTCCCGATCGCCGCCCCGGCGGGGGCGGGCTACGGGCCTCGGGCGAAGACACGGGATCGGAGTGCCGCCGGATGATCGAAAAGCCCATCTACGTCGTGACGGACGCCGAGTTCGACGGTCCCGTTCCCGGCCGCCACTCGATGCTGTCCTTCGCATCCGTCGCCGTGGCGCCCGGCGGGCGGCGGCATGGGGAGTTCGAGGCCGTCCTCGGCCCGCTCGACGGCGCGTCGCCCGACCCGGAGACCCTGGCCTTCTGGCGCACGCAGCCCGAAGCCTACGCCGCCGCGACCACGGACCCGGAGCCGCCGGGGGCGGTGATGGGGCGTTTCGTCGATTGGGTGAGGGGGCTGCCGGGCGACGCGATCTTCGCCGCGCATCCGCTCGCGCTCGACGGCCCCTGGATGGACTTCTACCTGCAGCGCTTCACCCGGGAGCGCCTCCTCGAAGGCCCGTGGCGGCCCGGGCGCCTGTTCAGGAGCACGCCCCTGTGCCTGGCGTCATTCGCCGCCGGTAGGCTGGGCTGGCCGACATGGACGTGCGACGTCGGCCGGTATCCCGCCGATTGGCTGGGCGGCCATGAACACACGCACCGGGCCATCGACGATGCCCGGGGCTATGCCGGCCTCCTGGCGACCCTGATGGGTCGCGGCGGCCCGGCATAGCGCGTCCGCGCCCGAGCGGTGTTCCCCGGCTAGCGCTGGCGCGCCTTGCGCGCCGCGTAGCGCGCGTCGCGGGCGGCCTTGCGCTCGGCTTCCTCGGCCTGCTGGCGGACGACCGCCTCGGCGGCCTCGCGCGCCTGTTCGGCTTCGAGGGCCTTGCGCTCGGCTTCCTCGGCTTCCCGGCGGGCGACCGCCTCGGCGGCTTCGCGCTCGGCCTGCGCCTTGCGCTCGGCCTTGCGCTCCGCCTCGCGGGCCTCGCGGGCCTCGCGGACGGCGTCGCGCGCCAGCCGCCGTTCGGCGAATTCGGGGTCGGACACCTCGGGCCGCGCGCGGAATTTCTCCAGCTGCGCCTTCCGGGCGGTGGCGGCCGCGTTCAGGCGGTCGTTGAAGCCTGCGTTCCTGAAGCCGTTCATTTGCTGTCCTCCGTGTCCTGCGCCTCGGTGTCCTGGGATGCAGCCTCGCCGGCCTCGCCGGGCTCGTCGCCATCGGCCTTGCGCCGTGTGGCGTCGGCCTCGCGGCGCTGAAGCCTCTCCTGCTTCTTCTGCTGCTTCGCGCGGGTCCGTTCGGCACGCTGCTGGTTGTAGTTCGGCTTGAAGGCCATGGGGTCTCCGCTGAAGCCGGGGCGCTATCCCTGGAAAAAACTAGAGGGCGGCCGAAGCCGCCCTCTAGTCCGCCGTTCCCGCAGCACTCAGACGGCGCGCAGGTTCTCGGCCGAAGTCTTGCCGCGGCGCGGGTCGCGCACCTCTTCGTACGAGAGCTTCTGGCCCTCGTTGAGGTTGCTCATGCCGGCGCGCTCGACGGCGGAGATGTGGACGAAGACGTCGGCCGAGCCGTCTTCCGGCTGGATGAAGCCGAAGCCCTTGGTCGCGTTGAACCACTTCACGGTACCGATAGCCATGGGTCTTCCCCCTGTTGGCTGTTGCCCCGCACGACATGTGGAGGGGCATCAAATCACTTGGGGATAGAGGCTCAGGTCCGTGGACGGGACCGGAGATCGCATAGCCCGTAGCAAGTTCGATCGGGTCAAAATGGGGATCCTCCCCGGCCTATGCAAGCGGAATCCCGCATCGCCCCCGATATCGTCCGCCCGCACGCTCCCCGGCCCTCAGGCCTCGGCCAGCTCCTCCCGCAGCCGCAGCGCCAGGAACTCGAACACCGCCTTCACCCGCGCGACGTGGCGCAGGCCCGGATGGGTCAGCAGCCAGAACCCCGTCTCCGCCCGCGGGATCGGCGAGGGGTCGAGCCGGCGCAGGCCCGGCACGCGGTCGCCCAGCGCGTCGGGCAGGGCGGCGATCCCGATGCCGAGCCGCGCCGCGTCGGCCATGCCCAGCACCGTGTCGGCCCGGTACGCGATCCGCTCCGCCGGCACCGCCGCCCGCATCCAGCGCGCGGTGCCGATATGGCCCAGGCTCTCGTCGAAGCCGATCCAGTCATACGCGGCCGGGTCCGTGCCGCCGGCGCGCAGCCCCTCCGCCAGCCCGTCCAGATAGGCGGGCGCGCCGTAGGCCGCGCCCGCGATCGTGCCCAGGCGCCGGCCGATCAGGTGTTCGGGCGGCTCGTTGGTGACCCGCACCGCGACGTCGGCCTCGCGCCGCGCCAGGTCCACGGCGAGGCTGGTCGTCCCGACCTCCAGCACGATGCCGGGATGGACGCGCCGCAGCTCCGCGACCAGCGGCGTCAGCAGCGCGGCCAGGATCGCGTCGCTGGTCGCCACCCGCACGGCGCCGGACGGCCGCAAATCCTCGCCGGCCAGCTTCAGCTCCAGCGCCAGCACCTCCTCCTCGACCCTGGCCGCGATCGCCACCGCCTCCTCGCCCGCGGCCGTCGGCACGTAGCCGCTGCGCAGCCGCTCGAACAGGCGCACGCCCAGGCGGTCCTCGACCTGGCCGATCCGGCGGTGGACGGTCGAATGGTCGAGGCCGAGCGCGCGCGCCGCCGCCGACAGCGAGCCGCCGCGCCCGATCGCCAGCACCAGCCGCAGGTCGCTCCAGTCCAGGCGTTGCCGCATCCGTGCAAACTCCATCGGCATTCTCGGGGAATGTTGCGGCATAGCGTAACAGCGCAGGATCGCGCCACCAACAACCCGCATCGAGGAGAGACGATGTTCAAGATCCGGTCGCTGGACCATGTCGGCCTGCGCGTCACCGACCGCGAGGGGGCGGCCCGCTTCTTCGCCGGCCTCGGCTTCCGTCCCGAACCCGGCGAGGACGCCCCCGAGCACTCCGCCCTCGGCCTGATCAACGACGCCGGCGTGCGCCTGAACCTGATCTACAACGCCAGCCCCCCGCCCGGCGGCGCCAACGTCCTGATGGACGTCGCCGACAAATGGCCGGGCTGGACCCATGCCGCCTTCGTCGTCGACGACCTCGACGCCCTGCTGGCCTGGCTGCGCGCCGAGAACGTCCGCGTCACCGAGGGGCCGGTCGTCTACGGCGACGGCCGGCGGCGGGTGTGCTTCATCCGCGACGCCGACGGCAACGTGATCGAGTTCAACCAGATACTTGCCCGCCAGGTCCCGGGCCAGGAGACCGCCGCATGACGCCCGCCGCACCCATCGTGCTGCACGGCTCGGCGGTGTCGGGCCACACGCACCGGGTGGCGCTGCTGCTGCGCATGCTCGGCCTGCCCCATGCGTTCCGCGCCGTCGACCTGCGCGCGGGCGAGCACAAGTCCCCGGACTTCCTGCGCCTCAACCCCTTCGGCACCGTCCCCGCGATCGAGGACGGCGGCACCGTGATCGCGGACTCGGCCGCGATCCTGGTCTATCTCGCCCTGCGCTACGATGCCGCCCGGACCTGGCTGCCCGCCGACCCGGCCGCCGCGGCCGAGGTCCAGCGCTGGCTCTCGGTCGCCCAGGGGCCGCTGTTCAACGGGCCGAACGCCGCGCGCCTCGCCGCCGTGTTCGGGCGGCCGGTCGACGTCGCGGGCGCCAAGGCGGTCGCGGCCGGCCTGCTCGCGGTCATGGACCGCCACCTGGCAACGGGCGCGTTCCTGGCCGGCGCCGGCCCGACGATCGCCGACCTCGCCAACTACGCCTATGTCGCCCATGCGCCCGAGGGCGGCATCGCGCTCGACCCCTATCCCCACGTGCTGGCCTGGCTCGGCCGCATCGAGGCCCTGCCCGGCTTCGAGCCCATGTCCCGGCTGGCGCCGGCAACCTGACCTGATGAGGAAACCACCCATGAAGATCGCGCTGATCGGGTCGACCGGCTATATCGGCTCGAAGCTCCTGGCCGAAGCCCTGGAGCGCGGCCACGCGGTGACCGCCGTCACCCGCGCCGTGATGGACGTCCACGACACCGGCGGCCTCGCCGCCTTGCTCGCCGGCCACGACGCCGTGGTGAGCGCCTACAACCCCGGTGCGGCCGACGGGCTGCGCGGCGCGCGCTCGATCGTGGAGGCGGCGAAGCGGGCGGGGCTGCGGCTCCTGGCCGTCGGCGGCGCCGGCAGCCTGGAGGTGGCGCCCGGCCGGCGCCTCGTCGACGAGCCGGACTTCCCGCAGCAATGGAAGGCCGGCGCGCTCGCGACGGCGGAGTTCCTGGAGATGCTGCGCGCCGAGCCCGAACTCGACTGGTGCTTCTTGAGCCCGGCCGCCGAACTGGTCTCCGGCGAGCGCACGGGCCGCTTCCGCCTCGGCGGCGACGCCCTGCTGAAGGACGGCGAGGGCCGCAGCCGCATCTCGCTCCAGGACTACGCCGCCGCCCTGCTCGACGAGCTGGAGACCCCCCGCCATCCCCGCCGGCGCTTCAGCGTCGCCTACTGAAGGCCGGCATCAGCCCGCGAAGCGTTCCTCCATCGCGCGCCGCACGCGCACCGCCTCGTCGTCCGGGATATCGATGTCCGCCCAGCGGACGATCGCGCCGGCCGCGACGTCGGCGCGCAGCCTGACCCTGTGCGCCAGGCCGATGGGCAGCGCGCCCTCGGCCAGGCTGCGCCGGGCGGGCAGCAGCTTGCCCCAGACGGTGTGGCCGCCCTCGCCGTCCAGCATCTCCCCGGCCGTCAGCCGGCGTTTGGCGACCGCGGCGACGTCGCCGCGAAAGCCCCGCGTCTGCCCGGTGGGCTCGCCGCGCAGCGCCACCGACAGCACCGAGATGCCCAGCTCCAGCCCGATCAGGTGGAACGGCTTGTACATCGCGGCGTAGCGGCCGCTGGCGTCGGTCTTCAGGCCGTATTGCCGGAAGCAGGCGGCGGCGTAGTCGTTGGGCGCCTTCAGCACGACGTAGACGCCCCAGCGCAGGTCCCGGAACACCGGCCGGCCGTCGCGCTCCAGCGAGGAGACGACCTCGACCATGCCCTCGCGCTCCAGCACGCCGCCCTCGGCGCGCGGGCGCAGCACATGCGCGAGATCGTCCACGCCGCAGGGCGGGAACGCCAGCCCGCCGGAAGGCACGTCCAGCTCGCAGGCGTTCGCGATGGCCGCCATCTCCAGCGCCGACTTGGTGCCGTCCAGGAAGGAGTTGAACATCTGCGGGTTCATCCCGGCGCGCCGCGCCTCCTCGGGCGTCAGGCCGTAATGCGCCCACACGTCGTCGGGGGTGACGCCATGGTAGAGCGGCAGGTACTTGGTGCCCTTCCCGGCGGCCACGACCGCGAAGCCGGCGGCGCGCGCCCAGTCGACCAGCTCCGCCGTCAGCGCCGGCTGGTCGCCATAGGCCATGGAGTAGACGACGCCCTTCCCGCGCGCCTCCTCGGCCAGCAGGGGGCCGGCCAGCACGTCGGCCTCGACGTTCACCATCACGACGTGCCGGCCGGCCGCGATCGCCGCGCGGGCATGCGCGATGCCGGCGGCCGGCAGGCCCGTCGCCTCGATCACGACCTCGATGTCGGGATGGCGGCAGGCGTCGGCCCCGGACGCGGTGAAGTCGGTCCGGGCGACGCGCGCCTCGTCCCAGCCCACCGCGAGGCAGGCCGCGCGCGCCCGGTCCGGGTCGAGGTCGGCGATCACCGCGACCTCCAGGCCCGGCGTCGTCGGCACCTGGGACAGGAACATCGAGCCGAACTTGCCGGCGCCGATCAGGCCGACCCGGACGGGGCGCTTCGAGGCGGCGCGCTGCTGGAGCAGGCGGTGGAGGTTCATGGCCGGTCCTTTCCTGCGTGCTATTCCGCGGCCGCCCGATGGGACCGCGCATAGGCCAGCAGGGCGTCGTCGGGGACCGCCTGGATCGGCGTGAAGTCGCGATGCGCGATCCAGTCCGGCCGGGTCGGCTTGCGGATGTGGTTCGAGACCGCGCACAGCGTCAGGTAGACGATCTTGCGCGGGAAGGGCGTGATGTTGCCGGCCGAGCCGTGGACGAGATTGCCGTGGAACATCAGCACCGCGCCCGGCTTGCCGGTCGGGGCGACGACGCCGCCGTCCTCCACCAGGCGCGTGACCGTCTCCTTGTCCAGCGTCCACAGCGGGTACGAGGTCGTCTGCCGGTCGTGGCCGGCGGCCAGCGTGCCGTGCCGGTGGCTCTTGGGGATCAGCATCAGCGGGCCGTTGATCGCCATCACCTCGTCCAGGAACACCGCGATGTTCATGGCGCGGGGCTCGGGCATGCCGTCGTCGCGTGCCCAGGTGCCGTAGTCCTGGTGCCACTGCCAGACCTCGCCGTCGAAGGCGGCCTTGGCGTTCACCTTGTACTGGTGCATGTACAGCTTCTCGCCGAACAGCTGCTCGACGGGCTCGATCAGCCGGGGATGCGCGCCCAGGATGCCGAAGGCCTCGTTGTAGGTGTGGGCGGCGAAGGCCGTGCGCGGCGCCCCGCTGGTCTCGCGCCACACCTCCTGCCGGTCGGTGGCGTAGATCGCCTCGGCCTCGCGGCGCAGGACGGCGACCTCCTCGTCCGAGAAGCAGTCCGGTAGGAACAGATAGCCCTGTTCGTCGAACTCCGCGAGCTGCCCTTGGGTGAGCTTCCCGGGGGTGAGCTTCCCGGGGGTGAGCTTCATGGTCGTTTCCTCCTGCTGGTTTCCTCAGGCGGCGTGGGCGGCGGTCTCCTCCAGGCAGCGCACGGTGTCGCTCGCCGCCCGGTCGGTATGGCTGCGGGCGGCGGCCTCGGCCCCGTCCGCGTCGCCGTCCAGCACCAGCCCGGCGATGCCGGCGTGCTCGCTCCATATCTGCGGGCGCTGGCCCGGCGTGCCGAGGACGATCGCCATCGACCGCTTCAGGTGCAGCCACTGCGCCGAGACGGTCTCCTCGATGGCGGCGTTGCCGGACAGGCGGTAGACGGCGGTGTGGAACGCGACGTCGGCCGCCACATAGGCCGCCACGCCGGCCTCCGCCGGAAGTGCCGCGCCGCGCTCGAGCGCCTCGCGCAGCGCCCCGGTCTCCGCCGCCGAGGCGCGGCCGCCGGCCACCCTCTCGGCTGCGAGGCGCGCGGCGAGCGCGTCGAGCGCCGTCCTGACCTGGTACAGGTCGCGGATGCGGCCGCCGTCGATCCGCGCCACGGTCCAGCCGCGCCGCCCCGACACCTCGATCAGCCCCTGGCGCCGCAGCAGCTGGAGCGCATGGCTGACGGGCTGCCGCGACACGCCGAGCATCAAAGCCAGCTCCTCCTGCCGGATGCGCGTGCCCGGCCGCAGGCTGCCCTCCGTGATCGCCCCGACGAGGCGTTCGTAGACCTGGTCGATCAGGATCGGCTGGGCGTCCACGGGCTTCACGAGGCGGCGTTCCCCAGGCAGTGAATTCGGCATTCCGAATTCATTATGCCGGCGCGGCGAGGCCGGGGCAAGGCGCGTCGCGGACTAACCCGTTTCGATGTTTCCTCTCCCTCCGGACGCGTCACCCGAGCCCGGCCGCCCGCGCGATCAGGAGCACCCCCGCCGCGACGGCGACGGCCCCGATGGCCCGGGCGACGCGCTTGCCGGCCGGCGCGAGGCGCTCGGCGGTGATGGCTGCCGCCACGGCCACCATCGCACCAGGGTCCATGACCCCGACGACCAGCAGGATCGCCGTCAGGTTGGCGCAGCAGCAACAGCAATGGAGGCCCAGGCGCAGCCCGTGCCGCCATGCCGTGCCCGCGTCGGCCGCCAGGGCATGGCCGCGCCCCGGCATCTCCCGGCAGCAGGCGAGGTGGCGCGCCTTCCACGCCGTGAACTGGAGCG
>NZ_DASYHS010000060.1:0-2065 GCF_035998295.1 Arenibaculum sp.
CCGAGCGCATCGCCGGCGTGACCCGGGAGGCGGGCCGGACGGGGGAGGCATCGGCCCGCGTCCTGGGCGCGGCCGGTTCGCTGTCCGGCCAGTCGGAGCGGCTGGAGACGGAGATCGCCGGGTTCCTGGCGGAACTGCGGAAGGTGGTGTGAGAGTGGCCCTGCATCCGGTTCGGGGCGACGCCGCGTCGGCGGCGAGCCTTGCCTGCCTGGCGAACGCGGTTCGGGCCCGGGACGAGTTGAGCGCCGGCCGGGCGGTGTCGGCGCACGAACGGAACGTGGCCGGCCTTGTGATGCTGCTCGCCGGCGCGCTCGGCCTGCCGTCCGGACGGGCCGAGCTGATCGGCATGGCGGCCGCGGTCCACGACGTCGGCAAGCTCACGATCCCGGATGCGATCCTGCTGAAGCCGGGATCGCCGACGCCGGAGGAATGGACGGTCCTGCGCCACCACGCCCGCCTGGGGGAGGCGATCCTCGCCGGGCATGGCGACCCGTTGCTCGACCTCGCGGCTACGATCGCGCGTTCGCATCACGAGGCTTATGACGGCAGCGGCTATCCCGACGGGCTGAGCGGTGAGGCGATCCCGGCCGAGGCGCGCATCGTCGCGATCTGCGACGTCTACGACGCGCTACGCCAGGAGCGGGCGTACAAGCCGGCACTGGACCATTGCGCCGCCCTGGACGTGATGGTGCGCCGCGACGGCAGGTCCGGGCTCGACCGGTTCGACCCGGCGATGCTGTCCCGCTTCGTCGCCATCCAGTCCGAGGTCGAGCGGGCCTGGGCCGCTGGAAGCCGCTGACCGGCGGAAGTCCCGGGCTCGCGGCCCGCGCGGGCTCAGGCCGCGAGCCCGACGAGATCGCGCATCGCGTCGGCGGTGGCCTGGTCGGCCGGAAAGAAAGACTCGAGCGCCAGTTCCGACAAGGTCACGTCCATCGGCGTTCCGAACACCGTCGTCGTGCTGAAGAAGGACAGGACGCCGCCCGGCGTGGCGAGGCGCAGCGGCACCAGCACCCCGCCATAGTCCTCGCCGCCCGCGGCCGTGCCGGCACCGTCGGGTGCCGGATAGCCTTCCAGCTCCGCCGCCAGCCGGATCAGCTCCGGATCGGCGGTGGCCTCGATCTGGTGGCGCAGGCGCTCCAGGATATGGGCGCGCCATTCCCGGTAGTTGGCGATTCTCGGCGCGAGTCCCGCCGGGTGCAGGCTGAGGCGGAGCACGTTCGTCGGCGGCTCCAGCAGGGCGGCGTCGATGCCCGCCAGCAGCAGCGGCACCGCGGCGTTGGCCGCGACCAGCGTCCAGTGGCGGTCGACCGCGAGGGCGGGATAGGGCTCGTGGCCGGCGAGCAGCAGGTCGACCGCCCGGCGCGCCGGGGCGAGCGCCGGGTCGTCGAGACGCCGCTCGGCGTAGACCGGCGCGTAGCCGGCGGCGAGCAGCAGCAGGTTGCGCTCGCGCAGCGGGACGGCCAGCCGGTCGGCCAGGTGGAGGAGCATGTCGCGGCTCGGAAACGAGCGGCCGGTCTCCACGAAGCTCAGATGCCGGGTCGAGATGTTGGCCTCGAGCGCCAGGTCGAGCTGGCTCATGCGGCGGCGCTGGCGCCATTCGCGCAGCAGGTCGCCTACGGGTCGTCCATTCTTCTTCATGGGGCGGAGGATAGTCCGGAACCGGATGCCCGGCCATTACCCCCGACGTAATCGACGCGCGTAGTCCGGCCGGGGACACTGGGCACCGTATCGACCATCGAGAGAGGATATTCCCCATGTCCACCCGTCCTTCGACCTTCCTCCATACCGCGTTGCTCGCCGACGCCGTCGTCACCGCCGGTGCCGGCCTGCTCCTGGCGGCCGCCGCCGGCCCGTTCGAGCGACTGCTGGGCGCTCCGGCGCCGTTCCTGCAGGCGGTCGGCCTGGTGCTGCTCGCCTATGCCGGCCTGGTCGCATGGCTGGGGACGCGCCGGCACCCGCCCCGGCCGGCGGTGTGGGCGGTGATCGTCGCCAACGTGGTCTGGGCCGCGGACTGCGTGCTGCTGCTGCTCGGCGGCTGGATCGAGCCGACCGGCCTCGGAACCGC
>NZ_DASYHS010000059.1:0-16992 GCF_035998295.1 Arenibaculum sp.
TCTCGCGCTCGTCACGTCGGGCCTGCCGAAGGACACGCAGGCCGTGATCCGGGGCAAGAAGCGCCCCTGCTTCGGCTGCTGGCTGTGCCTGTCCTTCGCGAAGGAGGTCCTCGGCTATTCGGGGTTGAACTTCAACGAAAACCCCGGCAAGGCATGGAAGAACTCCATCGACAGCCTCTCCAACCTGGTGAACCTCGCAGTGCAGCGGAAAATAAGCGAGAAAGTCATCGACAGGTGGGCGAGCGAGAAGATGGGCCTCCACAAGAAGGACCAGCTCTATACCTATATTTCCTCGGGGTTCCTGGGCGTAGGCCAGGACCAGGGCTACGACACGGAATCCGACGACGAGAGCCATTGAGGGCCGAGGGGAGGCCTACGCCTCCCCGAACGCCGCCATATGGTCGTGCAGCGCGCGCTGGAAGGCCGGGCGGGCCTCGCAGCGGGCGAGGTAGGCCTGCAGCCTGGGCTCGGCCGCCACGAGGTCGGTGTGGCGCAGGATCCGGAGCACCGTCGCCATCATCAGGTCGCCGGCGGTGAAGCGGCCCTCGAGATGGTCGCGGTCGCCGAGCCAGGCGGCCAGTTCCGACAGCCGCCGCGTCGCCTCGCGCTCCGCCGCGGGCCGCCGCGCCTTCGCCCAGTCCTCGTCGGCGTGGAACAGGTCGATCCCGGAGAGCTGCTCGATCACGGTCTCGATCGAGTTGAGCGCCGCGAACACCCAGGCGACCGCGCGTGCGCGCGCGGCCGGGTCGGCGGGCAGCAGCACCTCGCTGCGCGCCGCGACATGGAGCAGGATCGCCCCCGATTCGAACAGGACGAAGCCGTCCTCCTCGATCATCGGCACCTGGCCGAAGGGCTGGTGCCGGCGGTAGTCCGGCCCTTCCGAGTCCTCGAAGGAGATCTGCCGCGTCTCGTAGGGCAGCCCGGCCTCCTCCAGCGCCCAGCGCACCCGGAGGTCGCGCACCAGCCCCCTCGCGAAGTCGGGGACCCATTTGAAGGTGGTGAGGGTGATCATGCCGGCTCCCTCCGGGCCAGGTCCCCGGCGTAGTCGCGCTCGCGATCGAAGCACTCGTTCCAGCCGTCGACGTGGCTGTCGCGGCTCGCGACGCTCAGGAAGGGGGTCTGGTGGAAGGTCTGGACGGTCCTGCCGTCCCGCTCGGCGAAGGTCACGGTGACGAGCGTCTCGACGCCGGGCTGCTCGTCGCCGTCCTCCCAGGCGAAGGTGAAGACGATGCGCCGGTCCCGCTCGATCTCGCGGAACCGCCCGCTCATCCAGCTCTCCCCGTGGGCATCGGACGCGATGCAGGCGCGCCAAGCGCCACCCGCGCGGAAGTCGACGTCGAGGCTGGTGCAGGTGAAGTCCTTGGGCCCCCACCAGCGGATCATGTGCTCGCGCTGCTCCCAGATCCGGAAGACCAGCGAGGCCGGGGCGTCGAAGACCCGTTCGATCAGCAACTCGTCGTCGGCCGGGCGCCGCGCTTCAGTTCCGGTGGTCATCCTCGTCTCCTTTCGTGATGCTGGCGATGTACGCGTCCATCTTGTCGAAGCTTCCTTCCCAGAAGCGCCGGTAGCGGCCCAGCCAGCCGTCGAGGGCCTTCAGCGGCGCCGCCTCCAGCCGGCACGGGCGCCACTGCGCCTCGCGGCCGCGCGAGATCAGGCCGGCCGCCTCCAGCACCTTCAGGTGCCGCGACACCGCGGGCAGGCTGATGTCGAAGGGGGCGGCCAGCTCGTTCACGGTCGCCTCGCCCTGTGCCAGCCGCGCGAGGATCGCGCGGCGGGTCGGGTCGGCCAGCGCCGACAGGGTCGCGCTGAGGGGATCGGCAGGGGTCATAATTAACGTCCTAGTTAATTAACTGGGTCGTTAATATAGGATGCCGCGCCGCCCGTCAAGCCGATCCTGGGTCCGATGCCGGGCGGCACCCGCCCCCTCGACATCCGGCGCCGGCAATGTATCCCCCAGGCCGAACGCATATTCCGCACTCTCAAGTATGTCATCGTGCAGGTAGCCCGAGAACAGGACCGACGCGGCCGGCCGGTCCCGAAGTCCATCCTGACCGCCGTTACTTCCCGGACGCCACCCCGGACGCGAGCGATTCACGCATGTTTCGAAACAATGCTGTCGCCGGCGATCGAATGACGGCGAGGCATTAATCTCCTGGTAATCGGGTCGCACCATCCTGGCACGACGCAAGAAAACGACGGAGGTCACGCCATGCTGAAGACGCTGAGAACCCTGCTGCCGGTCCTGTTCCTCGCCGCCGGCCTCGCGGCGCCGGCCGCGGCGCAGGACGCGCCGACGACGATCCCGGGCGCCACCACGGTCGACGCCAACGCGCTGATCGAGCTGGTGGAGCAGGAGCCCGGCCTCGTCATCCTCGACAACCGCAAGGAGGCGGACTACGCGGCCGGCCACATCGAGGGCGCCGTGCGCCTGATCGACACCGACATCACCGACGACGGCGTGCTGGCCGCGCACATCCCGGCGAAGGACGCGCCGGTCCTGTTCTACTGCAACGGCGTCAAGTGCGGCCGGGCCGCGAACGCGGTCGAGAAGGCGGTGAAGGCCGGCTACTCCAAGGTCTACTACTACGCGCTCGGCATGGACGAGTGGCGCCAGAAGAACCTCCCCCTGGTCACGAACTGAGCCGGCCCCCCGGCGGCCCCGGCCGCCGGGGCAACAGGAGGAGTACGCCCGTGGGCCGAAACCGAACCATCATCTGGCTGCTCGCCGCGACCAACGCGGTCCTGATCCTGGCCAGCCTCGCCATCGGGTTCCGGATGACCCGCAGCTACGAGCGGCTGGTCTTCGACTTCCAGAACGAGCAGGCGCAGCGGGTCTCGGACGTCGCGGTCGACGACCTGCTGTGGGACACGCATTTCGCCGCCGTCTCGCGCGTCGCCGCCGAGATCGGCGCCGAGGCCGGCCTGCGCGCCGGGCTGCAGGCGCGCGACCACACGGCGCTGGCGGCGGTCCTGGCGGACGTCCACCAGCGCGGCGCCTTCACCAGCGGCGAGGTCGCGCCCGCCGGCATCACGGTGTTCGACGCCGACGCCAAGCCCATCGCCGAGCGCTGGCTGGCCGGGCAGGCCGACCTGCCGCCCGCGCTCGCGGCCGCGCTGGCCGCGCGCAGCGGCCCCGAGCGGCTGCAGGCGATGCAGCTGGCCTGGCGCCACCGGGACGAGCCGCGCATGACGGTCGTGGCGCCGGTCGGGGGCCTGCGGCTGCTGGGCTACGTGGCGCTCCACGTCGACCCGCTGCCGGCGCTGGGCAAGCTCGACCAGCGGCTGGGCATGGCGGTCACGGTGACGGGCCTCGACGAGGGCAGGCCGCTGGCGCGGATGGAGAGCTTCTCCATACCGGAGGAGGCCCGCACCGTGGACGCGGCCCTGGCGCTGCGCGGCCCGGACGGCGCGCCGCTCGCGCGCATGGACGTGGTACTGGACGTGACGGCGCTGACGGCGGCGCTGTCCTCGACCCGGCTGGTCTCGCTGGCGCTCTTCTGCGCGGTCGCGGGCGCGCTGGGCGGCGCCTCGATCCTGGTCACGCTGCTGTATCTGAGGGCGGGCGAGCGGCGCACGCGCGAGGCGGAGCGCGCGCTGGAGGAAGCGCGGCGCGCGGAGGAGGAGGCCCGGCGCGAACGCGAGCGGGTCGCGCAGGACGCGGCGCAGGAGCGGCGCGCCGCCATGCTGGCGCTGGCCGACGGCTTCGAGGCGCAGGTCAGGAGCATCGCCGAGGCGGTCGCCTCCGCCTCGGTCGCGGTGGAGGCGGCGGCGCAGACGGTCGCGGCATCCTCCAACCAGACCCGGCAGCAGTCGGTCGCGGCGGCGGGCGCCTCGGAGGAGGCCTCGACCAACGTCAACATGGTCGCCGGCGCGACCGAGGAGCTGAGCGCGTCGATCCAGGAGATCAGCCGCCAGGTCGGCGCGTCGAGCACGATCACCGGCGAGGCGGTGCGCGAGGCCGAGAACGCGAACCGGATGGTCGAGGACCTGTCGAACGCGGTCCACACGATCGGCGACGTGGTGCGCCTGATCAACGACATCGCGAGCCAGACCAACCTGCTGGCGCTCAACGCCACCATCGAGGCGGCGCGCGCGGGCGAGGCCGGCAAGGGCTTCGCGGTCGTCGCCAACGAGGTCAAGGCGCTGGCGAGCCAGACGGCCAAGGCGACGGAGGAGATCCAGGCCAAGGTCGCGGAGATCGGGGCGTCCGCGGGCCTCGCGGTGCGCGCGATTCAGGGGATCGGCACGACCGTGGTGCGCATCGACGAGATCGCGACGACGGTGGCCTCCGCGGTCGAGCAGCAGGGTGCGGCGACCCGGGAGATCGCCGGCAATGTCCAGCAGGCCGCGACCGGGACGCGGGAGGTCTCGCGCAACGTCGCCGGCGTCATGGACGCCGCCGGCGAGGCGGGCTCGGCCTCGGGGCAGCTGCTGGGGGCCGCGGAAAGCCTCGCGCGCGACGCCGAGCGCATGCGGCGCGAGGTCGACGCCTTCCTCGGGCGCATCAGGGCGGCATGACCGCCCGCGGGCCGGCGGGGATAGACCACCGCGCCGGCTGCGCCGGGGGGCGGTCCTGGGCTATGATGGCCGGCCATGAGCGCGGCCGGCGCGGCGCGCCGGCCCGGGAGACCCACCGCGTGAGCGATCCAGTCGAGCGCGAGCTGCGCAAGTGCCTGCCCCGGCTGTTCGGCTACGCGATCAGCCTGACCGGCGACCCGGAGACGGCGCAGGACCTGCTCCAGGACTGCGCCGTGCGCGCCTTCGCGGCCGCGTCGCACCCGGCCGAGCCGGCCGCCCTGCGGGCGTGGTTCTTCCGCATCCTGCGCAACGCCTGGATCGACCAGTACCGGCGCGACCGCTACGAGCCGATGACGCCGGCCGACGAGCCGGCCGTGGAGACATGGCGCTGCGACGCCGCCCTGATCGACGCGATCACCGTGCGCCAGGGGCTGGCGCGGCTGTCCCCGGCCTACCGGGAGGTGATCGCGCTGGTCGACCTGGCCGGCTTCGCCTACGCGGAGGCTGCCCGCATCCTCGGCGTGCCGGTCGGAACGGTGATGAGCCGGCTGAGCCGGGCGCGACAGGCCTTGCTTGCGGCGATCGGGGAAAGCAATGTGCGGCCCTTGCCGACGAAGGTCAGGACCGAGGCGTGAACGCACCATGAAGCCGAGCTGGGCCATCCTCAACGCCTATGTGGACGGCGAGCTCGGCCCGGAGGCGGCGGCCGAGGTCGCCCGGGCCGTCGCCGACGACCGGGAGCTCGCCCGGCAGGTCGCGGCGCTGGCCCGGCTGAAGGCGGCGGCGGCCGAGGCGATGGCGCCGCCCGCGGGCGCGGCGCCCCGGCTGCCGGCCGGCCGCGCGAGGCCGGCGGGCCGCCGCCTGCTGCCGGCTGCGGCGGCGGCGCTGGCGCTGGCGGTCCTCGGCGGCCTGTGGCAGCACGCGGCCCGGACCGACCCGACCGGGGCCTGGCTGGACGCCGTCGAGGAGCGTCATGCGCGCTGGGTCGAGGCCGATCCCCGTCCCTCGCCGATCCTCGCCGCCCCCGCTTCCACCCCTGCCGCGGCGGCCGGCGAAGGGAGGATACCCGACCTCGGCCCGATGCGCCTCGAGGTCGCCCATGCCACGAGCTTCGCGCAGGAGGGGCGGCGCGTCCTCCATGTCGGCTATGTCGGCGTCAACGGCTGCCGGCTGAGCCTGTGGATCGGGCCGGCACCCGCGGGGCTGCCGGCGGAGTTGGCGGAACACCGGGAGGACGGCGCCCATGTCCTGACCTGGCGCGCCGGCGATACCGCCTACGCCGCCGTCGCCCGGGGCATGGACGCCGGCCGGCTGAAGGCGGTCGCGCGCTACGTCGAGGACCGCAGCCGCGGAGCCGTGACGCGCCTGGCCGGGGCCGAGGCGGAAGGAAGTGGTGCCCCCTGCCTCGGATAGCAATGGCCGCGACGCTTTCGGGGCGCTGGACCGCGTGTTATGTTCGCGCCGCACCTTCCGCTGAGGGGACATGGCCTTGGAACGGACAACGGACATTCGCGGCGCCCAGGTGCCGCTCGAACGCGACGTCTTCCTGCGCTCGCTCCTGCGCGAACTGGCGGGCACCCTGCAGAACGTCGTCGGCGTAGACGAGGCGTCGGGCTACATCAGCGTGGTCGGCGCCGCGATCGGCGAGCAGATCGACAGCGCCTACCGCGAGGCGATCCAGGTCGACCGGCTGACGCGGGAGCAGGTCGCCGAGGTGCTGGTCGATCTCAAGCGGCGCATCCAGGGCGACTTCTTCGTGATCGAGGAGCGGGAGGACCGGATCGTGCTCGGCAACCGGGCCTGCCCGTTCGGCGGCTTCGTCGAGGGCCGGCCGTCGCTGTGCATGATGACCTCCAACGTGTTCGGCTCGATCACGGCCCAGAACCTCGGCTACGCCCGCATCGACATCGAGCAGTCGATCGCGGCCGGGCATCCGGGCTGCCGGGTGGTGGTGCATCTGCGCCCCAGCGACACGCCCGAGCCGAACGCGCGCGAGTATTTCAGGCAGGCGGACTGATGCCGGACAGGGACATCGAGGCGTTCCTGGACTTCCTGCAGGAGCCCGTGTTCATCGTGACGTCCGCGGCCGCGGTCCTGCGCGCGAACGCCGCGGCGAAGCGGCTCCTCGGCGCCGACCCGACCGGGCGGAACCTGACGGAGCTGATCACATCTCCCGCCGAGGAGCTGCGCGCCTATCTGCGGCGCTGCTCCGGCACCGCGGCGCCGCTGGTCGGCGCGCTCACGCTCGCCCTGCCCGACGGCACGGGCGCGAGGCTGCGCACCCACGGCGCACGGCTGCCCGGCCCGCCTTCGGGGCCGGTCCGGCTCGCCCTGCGCGGCACCCCGGTGCAGGCCGACGAGTTCTCGGTGCTGGCGAGGAAGGTGCGGGAACTGAACGCCGAGATCCACGAGCGCCGGCGCACCCAGGCGGCGCTGGAGGAGACGCTCGACGACAACCGGGTGCTGATGCGCGAGCTGCACCACCGGGTCAGGAACAACATCCAGCTGATGCTGGGCCTGTTCTCGGCGGCGAAGCGCGACACGGCCTCGCCGGAGGCGCAGCAGATCCTGGAGCAGGCGCGGCAGCGGCTGCTGTCGATCGGCGCGGTGCAGCAGCTGATGTACCAGTCGCAGGACATGCGCGCGGTTCCGGCCGGGTCCTTCCTCGCGGCGCTGTGCGAGGCGATGGGGGCGACGCTCGGCCCCGGCGTCCGGGTCGAGGTCGCGGCGTCCGAGGACGAGCTGTCCAACGACCACGCCTTCCCGCTGGCGCTGATCCTCAACGAGCTGCTGACCAACGCGGCCAAGCACGGGCTGCGGGACGGGCGCGGCACCGTCCGGGTCGCGCTCCGGCGCGAGGGCCCCGAATTCGTGCTGGTCGTCCACGACGACGGGCCCGGCTTCATCGCCGGCCCCGAGCGCCGGTCCTCGGGCCTCGGCCTCGTGCGCGGGCTGTGCCGGCAGATCGGCGGGGCGGTGGAGATCGAGAACGACGGCGGCGCGCGCTGCACGATCCGCTTCTCGGCCGGCGCGCGGCAGGAGGACGCCTCGTGAGCGCGCTGATCCTGATCGCGTCCGGCGACGAGACCCACAGGAGCGGCGAGCCGCCCTCGGCCGATCCGGCCGCCCGGCGCACGCCCGGGACGGCCAAGGTGCTGGTCGTCGAGGACGAGTGGTTCATCTCGATGGAGATCGAGACGACCCTGGAAGACGCCGGCTACACGGTCGTCGGCGTCGCGGTCAACGCGGACGAGGCCGTGCGCATGGCGGAGATGTACCGGCCGGACCTGGTGCTGATGGACATACGGCTCCAGGGCGGCAGCGACGGGATCGCGGCGGCGACCGAGATCGGCCGCCGTTTCGGCCCGCGCTGCCTGTTCGTCTCCGCGCATTCCGACCCGGACACCAAGGAGCGGGGGCAGGTGGCGAACCCGCTGGGCTGGCTGCCCAAGCCGTTCTCCGCCCACCAACTGGTCCTTGCGGTCGAGGCCGCGCTGCGCGGCCGCCGGTAGACCGATTTTTCTGCCGCCCCGGGGAATAGGCGGGGCGCCCCGTTCGTCTCTTCCTGGACCGCGCCCGCAGGCGCGGAAGGCCACGCGCGCCGCAGGCGCGAAAGGTCGAGAGGCGCGCCGCAGGCGCATAGGGAGGAACACAGACGATGCACAATGCAGTCCTTCACCGCCGGCACTTCATCATCGGCGCCGCCGGAACGGCGGGCGCGGTGGCGACGGTCGGCATGGCCGGCCCGGGGTCCGTGGCCCTGGCGCAGGACGCCAAGCCCCTGCCGGACTACGTCGCGTGGAAGGACGCCGACGCCGTCATCGTGCACAGCAACAACACGCTGGAGATGAAGCGCGGCCAGGGCGGGACCAGCGGGATCACGCCCGCCGACCAGCTCTACATCCGCAACAACGTGACGGCGCCGGGCGAGGAGATCGTCGCCGACCCCGACGCCTGGTCGGTGTCGGTCGAGGGCGTGCGCAACCCGCGCGGCATGACGGTCGGGGAGCTCAAGAAGCTCGGCGTCGACACGGTCGCCGCGGTGCTGCAATGCTCGGGCAACGGCCGCGCCTTCTTCGACCACGAGGCCAGCGGCACGCAGTGGACGGTGGGCGCCGCCGGCAACGTGCTGTGGAGCGGCGTGCCGGTGCGCGTCGTGGTCGAGGAGCTGGGCGGCCTCGCGGACGGCGCCAAATTCATGACCGGCACCGGCGGCGAAACGATCCCGGAAGGCATCGATCCCAAGACGGTGATGGTCGAGCGCTCGGTCCCCGTGGAGGCGATGGAGAACGCCATCCTCGCCTGGGAGATGAACGGCGCGCCGGTCCCGCTGGCCCATGGCGGCCCGCTGCGCCTGGTCATCCCCGGCTATTTCGGCGTCAACAACGTCAAGTACATCAAGACGCTGGCCTTCACCGAGCAGGAGAGCGACGCCAAGATCCAGCAGTCCGGCTACCGGGTCCGCCCGGTCGGCGTGAAGGGTGCTCCGGACCAGCCGTCGATGTGGGAGATGGGGGTCAAGTCCTGGGTGACGCACCCGCTGATGGAGGCGGGCACGGGACGGGTCCAGATCCACGGCGTCGCGTTCGGCGGCACCAACCCCGTGGAGAAGGTCGAGGTCTCGACCGACGGCGGGCAGAGCTGGCAGGAGGCGCGCTTCATCGGCCCGGACCTCGGCCGCTACGCCTGGCGCCCCTTCGTGCTGGCGGCGGAGCTGGCCCCCGGCACGCATACGATCGCCAGCCGCGCGACCGACAGCCAGGGCAACGCCCAGCCCGAGGAGTTCGAGCCGAACGAGCGCGGCTACGGCCACAACGGCTGGCGCGACCACGCCGTCGACGTGACGGTCGGCTGAGCACGGCCTGCGGCCCCGCCCGGCACGGGCGGGGCCGCCCCTTCTTCCCGTTCGAGATGGAACCGACCATGCCGCATCCTTCGCGGGCGCGACGCCTTCGCGCCCGTACGGCGCCTGCCGCCCTGCCTGTACTCGCCCTGGCCGCCCTGGCCCTCGCCGCCTCCTTCGCGCTCCCGGCCCGGGCGGCCGACGCCGAGCCCGGCCGGCAGCTTTTCACCGCCGAGGCGATGCCGCCCTGCGCGCTGTGCCACACGCTGGCCGACGCCGAGGCGACGGGGACCGTGGGCCCGAGCCTCGACGATCTGAAGCCGAGCGCGGACCAGGTCCGCGCCGCGGTCACCCGCGGGGTCGGCGTGATGCCCCCCTACGAGGACTTGAGCACGGAACAGGTCGACGCGCTCGCCGCCTATGTCTCGGGGGTGGCGGGCCGGTAGCGGGCGGGCGATAGCGGGCGGGTCGCTTCGAACAATCTTCCCGGCCGAGCGTTGAGGGGGTCCCCCCGCCCGGTCACGGAGACGGCCGATGTTCGCGCGGCTCAGAACGCTCTGGGAGATGGTCCGCACCGGCCTGTGGTTCGTTCCCGGGCTGCTGGCGGCGGGTGCCGCCCTGCTCGCCTGGGCCGCGCTGTCGTTCGAGATCGACCTGACGGGCGACGGCGAGACGGTCTGGTGGCTGCACAGCGGCGACGCCGAGGACGCCGCGGAGCTGCTGTCGAGCCTGCTCACCTCGATGATCACGATGGCGACGCTCGCGCTGTCGATCACGATGGTGGTGCTGACGCTGGCGGCCGGCCAGCTCGGGCCGCGGCTGATCCGCAGCTTCATGGCCGACCGGCGCACGCAGCTTATGCTGGGCTTCTTCCTGGCCACGATCGTCTACCTCATCCTGGTGCTGCGCGCCATCAACGAGCTGGGCGGAGAGGCGGGCGGGACGGGCGGGACGAGCGGCGTTTCCCACCTCGCCGTCACGATCGGCACCGTCCTGGTGCTGGTATGCATATTCCTGCTGCTGTTCTTCGTCCATCACCTCGCGCGCTCCATCATCGCCGACACCGTGGTCGAGCGCGTCGGGCGCGACCTGGACGCGGCGATCACGGCCATGCTTCCGGACGCGGACGGCGCCGGGGAGCATCCCGCCCTGCCGCCTTCCCTGCCGGAAGGCGGCGCCGGGTTCGGGCTGGAACGGGGCGGCTACGTCCAGGCGGTGGACCATACCGGGCTGGCGGAGTGCGCCCGCAAGGCCGGCGCGATCATCGAGCTGGGGTTCCGGCCGGGACAGCACCTCCTGCCGTCGGGGCGGCACGGCCGGGTCCATCCCGCCTCGGCGCTGGGGGGCGACCTGCGGGCCGCCATCGCGGACCACGTCGTCCTCGGCAGCCAGCGCGCCGCCGGCCAGGACCTCGAATTCTCGGTCAGGCAGCTCGTCGAGATCGCGCTGAGGGCGCTGTCGCCGGGCATCAACGACCCGTTCACCGCCGTGGCCGTCATCGACCGCCTGGGCCTGTCGCTGGCCCGCGCGATGCGGCGCGGCGCGGCCGCGAACGCCTGGCGCGACCGGGACGGCATCGTGCGGGTGACCGGCCCGTCGACGAGCTTCCGCGGCCTCGTCGACGTCGCCTTCAACCAGATCCGGCAGACCGGCGAGGGCAAGCCCGCGATCCTGATCCGCCTGATGGCGATCCTCGCCCATCTGGCCGAGCAGACGCGGCACGACGAGCACCGGCGCGTCCTGGCCGACCATGTCGGCCTGGTCGGCGCCGCGGGCCGCCGCTCGATCGAGGAGCCGTACGACATGGCGGCGCTGGAGGAGCAGCGGGTGGCGGCACTCTCCGGGCTGCGGGAGGGCTGAGAGGCTATCGGGTCGGGCCGGCCCCGGCCGTCTCCTCCAGCAGCTCCCTGAACGGCCGCCCGCGGGTCCCCTCCTGCTCGGTCAGGAGCAGCGCGAAGTCCACGCCGTCCAGGCCCGGCGTGTGCAGGACCTCGGCGATGCGGAAGGTAAAGAGCGTTCCGCGGTCCTCGAACTGGACGCCGTCGCCGGCCCGGGGAGGCAGGCGCAGCTCCTTGTCGCTCCAGACCGGTTTCTCGCCGTCGCGTACCAGCAGGCAGCGGCATCGGATGCTCATGGCGGTTCTCTCCGTTACAGCAGGCCGAAGAAGGCGAGCAGCGCCAGGGTCAGCAGGAGCGAGACGAGGATCGACCCCGCGCAGCCCAGCCGGTTGCTGAAGAAGAAGAACAAGGGCGCCCCCATATCGGTCCTGCGCTACCAATGGCGCGCAGCGGCATCCGTTCCGACGGGGACGCCGATATGGGCGTGAACGGGACGGCCTGATCGCGCGTCTTCAACCCGGAACGTAGGTCAGCCTGATCACCTGCCCGTCGATCAGGTCGCTGCCGACGAGGCGGAGCGGCGAGCGTGGTCCGGCGAAATATGGCTTGCCGGCACCAAGCACGACGGGGTGCAGGTAGATGCGATACTCATCGATCAGCCCAAGCTCGGTGAGGCTTCGCGCCAGGGTCGGGCCGGCAACTTCGATCTCGCCGTCGCGCTCGGCCTTGAGCCTGCGGATCGCGGCCTCGAGATCATCCTCGACGAGGCTGGCGTTGGGGCCGACCGACTTCAAGGAGCGTGAAACGACCCATTTGTGCTGGTTCCGCCACGCCGCCGCGAAGGCGTGTTCGTCCGCTTTCCATTCGGGGTGGTCGTCGTCCCAGTAGCGCATGATCTCGTACATGTGCCGACCGTACACGCTGCCCGCCTGCCCTCGGGCCTCCTCGATGAAGTGGCGGAACAGCGCAGGGCTCGGCCCGAACGCCATATGATCGACGAAGCCGTCCAGCGACTGGTTCATTCCGAACACGAGCTTCGCCATGGCACCACTCTCCGGCTGAGGTCCTTCAGGATAGCGTCAGCGCAGGTCCGCTTTCCACTCCCCTCCGCCGCTTCGGCCTCCTCGCGCGCGCTCCCAAAAGCCGTCAGTCCGCTTGGGGAGCCGCCTTCGCCGGATGGTTACGGTTCATCCCGGCGGGACGGGCTCCTGTTCCTGGCCGTCCGGCCCCTCCTCTCCCGGTGCCCGATACGTGATCGAGGAGGCCTTCCGAAGGGCATCGAGCGTCTCGTCGACGGTCAGCAGGGCCGTCGTCTGGATGGAGCTCAGCGCTCCGCCGGCGCCGATCGCGATCGCCGTGGCCGCCATCGAGACGTTGTCCGGAGCCTCCCACAGATTGTAGGCGTCATGATCGCCGAAGGCGTACCAGAAGCCGTGCAGCTTTCCGCCGACGGCCTCGATGTACTGCCTGGCTGCCGCACGGCGGTCCTCGGGCTTCTTGATGAGCCTTGCCCAGGTCTCCGGCGTGTAGCTGAACCGCGTCAGGTATAACGGCATCGGTTCCTCCTCCGTCGCGTTCGCCCCGCCGGCGGTCTGGACATGCCGGACCGGACGGCTCCAGCGTGCTCTTCAGGACTGGGCGCCGCAATGACGCCGAAGGCCATGACCGCCGGAGCAGCAGGCGGAGCGGACGCCGCCGGCGGCACCCCGCCTCAGCCCAGCCACATCGGGACGATGGACAGGAACAGCAGAAGGCCCAGCACGGCGTTGACCGCCCGCCACTGCCGCTCCGTCCGCAAGGCCCGGGCGAGCAGGAACCCGCCCACGCACCACAGCGACAGCGACGCGACCGCCGCCGCGCCGAACGTCGCGCCGAGCAGCAGGGCCAGGTGCAGCGGATCGGCCGCCAGGGCCGCGAACGAGGTCGCCGCCCCGAGCGCCATCGCCCAGCCCTTGGGGTTGAGCCAGAGCAGGAGGAGGCCCGCCCAGAAGCCCGTCGGCGCCGCGGCGGCATCCGATGGCGCCCGGGACCCCGCCTGGGGCGACCCGCTCGTGCCGATGGTCCAGGCCAGCCACGACAGATAGGCGGAGCCGAGCAGCTTCATCGCGAGCTGGAGGACGGGAGCGGCCTGCAGGAGCGTCGCGAGGCCGGCGGACGCCGCCGCCGCCAGCGAGGCGAGGCCGAAGGCGATGCCGGCGAGCAGGGGTATGCTGCGCCGGAACCCGAACCGGGCGCCCGAAGCGGTCGCCAGCGTCGTGGCGCCGCCCGGCGTCAGCGTCGCCACCACTGCGAACAGCACGAGCGCCAGGAACATCTCCGGCATGGTCCCCTCCCCTTCCGATTGCAACCGGGTGCAGGGAGGATCACGCGCGGACTGACATTAGGAAACCCAAATGTTTTAATGCGAGATATTAACATCGTTATTGGCCCGACCATGAACCGCAACCTCGACACCAGCCTGCTGCGCAGCTTCGTGAGTGCCGCCGAGACGGGCAGCATGACGACGGCGGCGAACACGCTGCACATCACGCAAGGTGCCGTCAGCCAGCAGATCCGGCGCCTGGAGGAAAACTTCGGCTGCGTCCTGTTCAGGCGGGGGCGGCGCGGCCTCAGGCTCACCGACGCCGGCGAGCGGCTGTTCGGGAAGGCCAAGCGGCTGCTCGGCCTCAACGACGAGATCTGGACCGCGATGACAGCCCGCGACGTCGCGGGCGAGATCAGGTTCGGCACGCCCGCCGACCTCGTCGGCACCCATCTGCCGCCGGTGCTGAGCGCGTTCGCCCGCAGCCATCCGCAGGTGGACCTCTCGCTGGTCTGCGCCCCGTCGCCGCAGCTCGCGGACGAGCTGGCCGCCGGCCGGCTCGACCTCGCCCTGGTCGAGGAGCCGCTCGGCCGGTCGGCGGGGGGCCGGTCGGCGGGGGGCCGGTCGGCGGGGGAATGCCTCTCGGTCGAGCGGCTGGCCTGGTTCGGCGGCACGGGGGGCGAGGCCCACCTGAAGCGCCCCCTGCCGCTGTCGATCGTCAGCGACGGCTGCGCGTTCCGGCCGGCGATCCTGGCGGCCCTGCGCGGCCACGGGCTGGAATGGAAGACGGTGTTCGAGAGCGGCAACGCCGAGGCGACGGTCGCGGCGGCCAGGATGGACCTGGCGGTCACGGCGTGGCTCGCCTCCGCCGCGCCGCCCGGCCTGGAGATCCTGCCGCCGGAAGCGGGCCTGCCGGACCTGCCGAGCTTCGCGGTCAACCTGCACGTCGCGCCGTCGGGCGTCGGCGCCGCGGCGCAGGAGCTGGTCCGGCATCTCCGCGAGACATTCCGCAAGGCGCCCCGCGACGCCGGGTGACGAACGACCTGAACGGCCGTATCCCGCAGGGGAATCACTCGATCGACCCGACTGCGAAGCTGCCGTCCGCCCTCGATCCCGCCCAATCATGAATCACCACGAGCGCCAAGACCTGAAGTCAATGGCCCGTCGCCAAAAACAATAACCCTCTCCGAGTGGGAGTGGGAGGGGCCCGCCGCGTAAAGCGGCGGGAGGATGAGGGGTTACGCCCTCTCCATTACTGAACACCGTCACCCCTCACCCTTCCCATGCTTGCGCATGGGCCCCTTCCCTCTCCCACAGGGAGAGGGAATATTATCTCATAACTTATCGAAGCGGAACTTCTGCGGCCCAACCCCATACCCACCAACGCGTCATAGGACTGCGAAAGCTTGCGCCCGCTCTCGCGAGCGAGGTGAAGTCCGGACCTGCCGCCGCCCGCCGCGTCAGCCGATGCCGGCGAGGCGGCTCGCGACGTCGAGCAGCACGTTCGCCCCGGCGGCCAGCTCGTCCGGCTCGGTATGCTCGCGCGGATTGTGGCTGATGCCGTCGCGGCTCGGCACGAAGATCATCGCCGAGGAGCAGATGCGCGCCATCATCTGGGCGTCGTGGCCGGCGCCCGAGGTCATGCGCCGCGACCTCAGCCCTCGCCGGCCGGCCGCCTCCTCGACCAGCGCGACGATCGCGCCGTCGAAGACCACCGGCTCGAAGCGGACCAGGCGCTCGACCGATACGCGCACCCCCTCCTGCGCGGCCAGTTCCTCCAGATGGCGCGCGAGGGCCGCTTCCAGGTCCCTCAGCCGGCCCTCGTCGGGATCGCGCAGGTCGACGGTGAAGGTCGCGCGGGACGGGATCACGTTGATGACGTCCGGCTCCAGGCGCAGGGAGCCGACCGTCGCCACCGACTGCGCATGCGACGCGGTGACATGGTCGCGCAGGAACGTCACGACGCGCGCGGCGGCGTGCCCGGCGTCGCGGCGCATCGACATCGGCGTCGTCCCGGCGTGGTTCGCGGTCCCCTCGATCGTGACCCGCTGCCACGAGATCCCCTGCAGGGTCTCCACCGCGCCGATCGGGAAGCCTTCCCGTTCGAGGACCGGTCCCTGCTCGATGTGCAGCTCGACATAGGCGGACGGCTTCAGGAAGCCCGGCTCCCGGTCGCCGGCATAGCCGATGCGCGCCAGCTCCTCGCCGAGCACCGAGCCGTCGGTGCCGACGCTTGCCAGCGCCTCGCCGAGGTCCAGGCCGCCGGCATGGACCAGCGAACCCATCATGTCGGGGGCGTAGCGGGCACCCTCCTCGTTGGTGAACGCCGCGACGACCAGGGGCCGCGCGGGGACGAGGCCGGCGCCCCGCAGCGTCTCGACCACCTCGATCCCGGCCAGGACGCCGTAGCAGCCGTCGTAGATGCCGGCATTGACCACGGTGTCGATGTGCGAGCCGAGCATGACGGGGTCGGCGCCGCCGGCGCCTTGCGGGGTCCAGATGCCGAAGACGTTGCCGATGCGGTCGACGGCGAGGTCGAGCCCCGCACCCGTCATCCATGCCACGAGCAGGTCGCGCCCCGCCTTGTCGGCGTCGGTCGCGGCGATGCGCACGAGGCGGCCCTGCGCGTCGCGGCCGATCCGGCCCAGCTCGTGGAGGCGGCCGAGCAGGCGGCCGGCGTCGATCGAAAGCTCACTCACGGACGGCCTCCCCAGGTTCCGGACGATCTTGCCGCTTGCGATGCCCGGCGGTCGAGTCGAAAGCCGGCTGGCCGGTCACGGCGGCCGCGAGGCTCAGTTGCAGCCGATCATCTCTCCGGCATAGGTGATGGTGCAGCGGTTCCCCATGCTGTCGATGGTATGCACCCCGGTCGAATCGCTCCAGCTACGCAGGGTGTAGGTGTTGCCCATGCTGTCGGAGCTGGTGACGACGTCCGTCCCGTCCGGCGTCGTGTAGCTGTCGGTCCGGGACGAGTAGGTGTTGCCGAGGGAGTCGTGGGTCTCGACGCGGACATTGCCTTGCGGGTCCACATGGGTCTCGCTGCAGACCCGGTACGGATATTCGCCGAAGCACTCCGCGTGGGCGGTGCCCGCGCCCAGCGCGATCATGCAGCCGACCATGGCGAGCAGGTCCCTGGCGGTCATGCGTCTACCCCCTTCTATCGTGCCGGCGGAGAATGTATCGGATTTTCCGGGAAGGCAACCGAGCGGGGACGGTTGCGGGCGGGTGATCATGGCAGCCGCTACGGTCGGGCTTGGTCCCGCGGGCCCGTCCAGGAGACTCCTCTGAGAAGAGATAGCCCGCCTGCCCTCACCCTCCCGCAAGCGGGCGAGGGGATTCGTGGGGGTGGTGTCAGGTGAGGTCGAAGCCTTTGGCGCGGATGAAGGCGCCGAAGCCGGCGCGTTCGGGACGGGAATACTGGCGGGCCTTGTCCTCGGACCAGCCGTAGTCCTCGGCCGGGCCTTCTTCCTGCGCGAAGCGTTGCTTCGTAT
>NZ_DASYHS010000134.1:0-1549 GCF_035998295.1 Arenibaculum sp.
CTTCGAATCGCGACACACTTGTAACTCTCGCCGCCGGGGGTGCCGGCCTCACTCTGCCTTGCGACTGCAAGAAGAGGGAGCATCAAGGTGCCGGACATCCTACACAGCGTTGCCATCAAGTCCCCGGCGGACGAGGTCTACGAGGCGTTGACCACGCTCGAAGGCCTTTCCGGCTGGTGGACGACCGACACGCAGGGCGACGCCGGCGCCGGCGGCATCCTTCACTTCCGCTTCGGCGGCCGCAACCTCATCGACATGAAGGTGCTCGAGCTCGAGCCCGGCAGGCGCGTCCTGTGGCAGGTGGTCGGCGGGCCGGACTCCTGGATGGACCCGGGTGCGTTTCGACCTCGCGCAGGACGGTGACTTCACGAAAGTCCTGTTCACGCACCAGGGCTGGAAGGAGCCCGGGGAGTTCATGCACCATTGCAGCACCAAATGGGCGATGTTCGTGATGAGCCTGAAAGCGCTCGTCGAAACCGGGACGGGCGCCGCCTACCCGAAAGACGTCCACATCTCCGACAAGGGCGACTGACCCCGCGCCCGGCAATCGCCGGCCCGGTCGAACCTGCGCGTCCGCATGCCGGGCCGCGGCGGACGGGCCCACTCACGTCCAAGGAACGGAGATCGTCATGAGCGATAACAGCTTCGCGACCAGCTTCACGGTGGCCCAGCCCCCGGAAGCCGTGTTCGCGGCAATCAACGACGTGCGCGAATGGTGGTCCGAAGGCATCGAAGGCCAGGCGGACAGGATCGGAGGCCGGCCGATGACGGACGGCGAGCAGGCGTTCGTCCGGGCGAAAGGAGCCGATCTGTGAGGCTGGTCAGGCTGGGAGTGCCGAGAGGGCTGGAAAGCCTCCGTCTCGTCGAGGAGGATCCCCCCGAACCGCGGCCGGGCGAAGTGCTGGTCAGGATCGGCGCGAGCTCGCTGAACTTCCACGACCACATGGTCGTCCTCGGGCGAATCCCGTGCGCCGACGGCCGCATCCCGATGACCGACGGCGCCGGGGAAGTGGTCGCGCTCGGCGACGGGGCGGAGGGCTTCGCGGTCGGCGACGCGGTCGTCAGCACCTTCTATCCAGGCTGGCTGACGGGCGAACCGACACCGGCCGGCAGGCGGGACATACCCGGCGACACTCTCGACGGCTACGCCCGCGAGTACGCGTGCATGCCGGCGCACGCCTTCACGAAGGCGCCGGCGGGCTACACGCATGGAGAGGCGGCGACGCTGACCTGCGCCGGGGTCACCGCCTGGAGGGGCCTGGTGGTGCGCGGCCGGGTGCAGCCCGGCGACACCGTGCTGGTCATGGGAACGGGCGGGGTGTCGCTGTTCGCGCTGCAGTTCGCCAAGGCCGCGGGCGCCCGGGTGATCGCCACGTCCTCGTCCGAAGAGAAGCTGGAGAAGCTCGAACGTCTCGGGGCCGACGCCGTCATCAACTACGAGGCCGTGCCGAACTGGGGCGAGAAGGCCAGGGACCTGACGGAGGGACGCGGCGTCGACCACGTGATCGAGGTCGGCGGGCCCGCCACGCTCGCGCAGTCGATCGCCGCG
>NZ_DASYHS010000142.1:0-43693 GCF_035998295.1 Arenibaculum sp.
TGCCGGGCGGCAAGATCGGCGTCTACGAGGGCATGTTCCAGGTCGCCGAGAACGAGGCCCAGCTCGCCGCCGTGGTCGGGCACGAGATCGCGCACAACCAGGCCCAGCACGCCCAGCAGCGGCTGAGCTCCCAGGCGGCGACGGAACTCGGCACCCAGGTGCTGGGAGCGGTGCTGCAGGGCGGCAATGTCGGCGGAGGGCAGCAGATCGCGGCGCTGCTGGGGGCCGGCGCCCAGTACGGGCTGATCCTGCCCTATTCGCGCAACCAGGAGCTGGAGGCGGACCGGCTGGGCCTGCTGATGATGGCGCGCGCCGGCTACGACCCGCGCGCGGCGGTCCAGCTCTGGCGCAACATGGGGGCGGCGGGGGGCGCGCGCCCGCCGGAATTCATGTCCACCCATCCCGGGCCGGAATCCCGGATCGCGCGGCTGGAGGAACTGGTGCCCGAGGCGCAGGCGGTCTACGAGGGTTCGTGAGGCCCCGGGGCCGGCATCAGAGTTCGAACAGGAAGAACGTCGCGAAGCCGATCACGGTCAGGCCGATCGCGAGCATCCTGAAGAAGGCGAGCGAGTGGACCAGCACCGCCTGTTCGTGGCGCCGGGACGCGCGCTCGGACCTGTGCTGCCCGTGCCGCGCCCTGATCTGGCGCGCATAGAGGTCGGTCGTATGGACGTCGCCGACGGCCGCGTCCTTCTCCAGCTCGACGCGCACGCAGATGAACCACATCAGCGTGCCGATGATGCCGATGCCGAGGAAGCCCACCCTGGACACGAACAGTGCCGCCAGCAGGGCGGCGAGCAACCAGGCGGCGACCGCGCCTGCGAGCAGGAAGCCCTGGCCGGACAGTCTCATGGTCGGTTCTCCTCGACTGTCCCGCCAGTCTAGAGCGGAAATCCGCTTCCAACCCATTGATTCCGGATCGCGGGCCGGGGCGGGCGAAGCCCTAGGTGCCTGCCCGGGCTCCGTCCCCGACGCCCGGGAGCCGGAGCGGTTCGCCCGGGGTCCAGTGGCGGGCGAGGGTCCAGGCCGTGACCGCCGACACGGCGCACAGGCCCGCCATCACCAGGAACGCACCGCCGCCGAGCGCGGCGTAGAGCGGGCCGGAGGCCGCCGTCGACAGGCCGTAGCCGACGCCGAGCGCCAGTCCCGAATAGAGGGTCTGGCCGGTCGCGGAATGGCTGGACGGCACCGCCTCGACCACGAACCGCATCGCGGCCAAGTGGGCCGCGCCGAAGGTGAGCCCGTGAAGCGCCTGGGCCAGGACCAGCCACGGAACCGATTCGGCCTCGGCCAGGAGGCTCCAGCGCACCATCCCGGCCAGCGCCGCCACGAGGAGGAGCCGGGCGGCCCCGAGCCGGTCGACGATGCGGCGGCCGAAGGCGAACAGCGCGATCTCGACCGCCACGCCCTCGATCCAGAGCAGCCCGACCGTGGTGCTGGACAGCCCGAGCCCGCGCCAGTGCAGCGAGCCGAAGGCGTAGAGCACGCCGTGGCTCGCCTGGACCATGCCTGCCGCCAGCAGGAAGCGCAGGTAGACGGGGTGACGCAACAGTGGCCAGGGCGAGGCCTTCGCGTTGTCCGACGGGCGCGCGGCGACCGGGGCTTCGGGCAGGAACAGGCAGGCGAGGACGGTGGCGGCCAGCCCGGCCAGCAGGGTATGGAGAATGGCCTCGGCAGGCAGGTCCGTCAGCAGCCGCGCGGTGAGCCATGTCGACGCGACGAAGGCGATCGAGCCCCAGACGCGCAGCCTTCCGTAGTCGAGCCCGCGCGCCTTCGCGGTCAGCAGGGCGAGGTTGTCGCCGAGCGGGACGAGGGCTGCGAAGGCGCCAGCCCAGAGCAGGGAGGCGAGAAACAGGACCGGGGTCGTGCGCGAGGTCAGGAACAGCAGGGCGCCGCCGAGCGCGATCAGGGCGACCGCGACCATCGCGTTGCGGCGCGAGCCGGTGCGGTCGACGACGAAGCCCGCCAGCGGGTCCGAGACCGTCCTCATCCAGTAGCCGATCGACACGATCAGCCCGATCCCCGCCGCGTCCAGCCCCTGCGCGGCCAGCCACACCGGCCAGAAGGTGAGCTGGACCGCGACGACGGCGAAGACGACGGCGAACATCGCCGACAGGCGGAACGGGATCAGCATGGTCGGCAATAGGTAGCCCAGCCGGGCCGCGGCCGCACGCGCCGTCCGCGCGCGGCCGCCATGCGCGCCGCGTCAGCCCGATGCGAGCACCAGGCAGTCCTGGCCCTTGGCCTCCAGCCTCCGGCAGGCGCTCCTGGCCGCGGCCTCGCTGAGGCCGGAGAAGTGGGCGAGGAACCTCTTGCCCCGGGCCTGCACGACGGTCCCGTCGGCCTCGTCCGGCAGGCTGGCGGCCAGCCGCTTGCGCGTGATGTCGAGGCCGAGCCGGGCCGCTTTCGCGCTCAGATAGGTGCCGACCTGGATCGTGTAGGCGCCCTTGGCGGCTTGGCGCAGCGGCGCGGCGGCAGCCACGGGCTTGCCCGGCGGCTTCGGGGCGGCGAACGGCACCGCGGCGGCGGGCGTCACGGCCGGCTCGAGATCGGCGGAAGCGACCAGCATCGGCGCTTGGCCGCCGAAGCCGCGGTCGAGCAGGGCGGCGACGCGGCGGTCGCGCTCGGCTGCGGTCGGGCCCCCCAGCACGACCGCGATCAGCCGGCGGCCGTCGCGCACGGCCGAGGCGGCGAGGTTGAAGCCGGAGGCGTTGACGAAGCCGGTCTTGATGCCGTCCATGCCGTAGTAGCGCGTCATCAGCCGGTTGTGGCTTCGGATCTTGGCGCCGTTGTAGGAGAAGTTGCTCCGGCTGAAATAGGAGTAGCGACGGGGATGCCGCTCGATTACCGCGACGGACAGCCGGGCCATGTCGCGCGCAGTCGTCACCTGCCTGGAGTTCGGCAGGCCCGAGGCGTTGCGGAACGTGGTCGCGGCCATGCCGAGTTCGCGCGCCTTCGCCGTCATCATCTCCGCGAAACGCTCCTCGGTACCGCCGAGCGCCTCGGCGATCACGACCGCGACGTCGTTCGCCGACTTGGTGACGAGGGCCAGGATCGCGTCCTCCGTCTTCAGCGTCTTTCCGGCCGGCACACCGAGCCTGGACGGGGCCATCCCCGCCGCGCGGCGCGATACCGGCAGGCGCTGGTCGAGCCGCAGCTCGCCGCGTTCCAGCGCGTCGAACGCGAGGAACAGCGTCATGATCTTGGTCAGCGAAGCCGGCTGGGTCGGGACGTCGGCGTTGTGGGCGTGGAGCACCGCCCCGGTCGCCGGGTCGAGCAGGAACTCGGCATAGGGCGGTTTCGCGAGCGCCGGAGCGGAGGACAAGGCGAGTGCGAGAAGGCCGCACAGCAGCGCGGCGAGGGGGAAAGTCCACTTCTGCGGCATGGTTCGGCGATCGGTCGGGTGTGGTGGCGGGACCTTCACCCTACGCAAGACTGGTTAATGGAGTTTTAGGAGCGAGGACATCCCGTGCGCCGGAAGCCGATATCTACCCTATGCCGGAGGCCGGCCGTCATCGCAGGATGGTCGCGATCTCCTCGTCCGGACGGGCGTTGCCTTCCCGGACCAGCACGTAGAGCTTGTCCGCCCGGACGACGTCGTCGGGCGGGGGATTGATCCGGAGCTGGCGGTCGGCGGCGCGGCGGTAGCCGACCGGCACGCCGACGTCGCGCTCGACCAGGAGGCGCACGACGTCCGCCCAGCGCCGGCCCTCGACGTCGACGTCGTAGCGCCAGCACTCGTCGCCGCGGCTCGTGAACAGGTCCTCCAGGATCGTCTCGGCGCCGGGGGCGGCGAGCGCGCGCACAATCATCTCCGGATAGCCGCGCAGGGGACGGACGACGATCTCCGCGCCGGCCCGTCTCAGGCGCTCGCGATTCGCGTCCTCGACGCATTCCGCCAGGATGCGGCCCTCGACGCCGGCCTCGCGCAACCGGTCGACGATGTCGAAGGTCCGGCCGTCGGAAGCGGGGTCCGTGTCGCTGCGCGACAGGACCACGATCACCGAGGCGGCGCGCGCTTCGGCGGCGGCCAGTGCCTGCGGGTCCCAGGCTTCGCCGCAGTAGTGGACGACGCCGAGGCCGTGCAGCGGCTCGGGCAGGCCATCCTCGAACTTCGTGGTCACGACCTGCACCGGCCGGTCGCGAAACCGCCGGCTCGCCCGGAACTCGCGCACGAGGCGCACGAGGTAGGACACGGCGTTCTCGGCCGGGACGTTCAGGACCAGGATGTGGTCGCGCATGTTCCATCTCCAGCGGCCGTGATGCATGCGTTCGCGCCGGTCAGCCCGGTAGTCGAAATAGACGGCGGCGGCCTGGAACAGCACGAAGATGCCGCCGAAATAGATCAGGACCGCCGTCGACAGGCGCCCGGCCGCGGTTTCGGCCGAGAAGTCGCCATAGCCGACCGTCGTCACCGTCGTCAGCGTCAGCCACGCCGCGTCCCCGGGGGCCAGCCCCTCGAAGGCGACCATGGCGAGGGTGTGCAGAACCAGGACCAGCAGCAGCCACGCCGCAAACCACCGCAGCGCCCGTTTCGGGTCGGCGCTCGGGATGTAGCGGGTCCAGGCGCGCGCCCGGCGGCGCAGGACGAGGCGACGGAAAAGGACGAGCACGCGGTGGGAACGCGCAAGGCCCGGTTTCGTGCCGAGCCTTTCAGCGGACGTCGGCCAGTGCTGCGTTGCAGCAATTTTCGATCGTGAATGCCCTTGACGTCGCAATGTTCCGACCCTTACTGTCGGTTTGTCCGACAAACGACGGTCGGGCCCGGAAACGGATGGAAGCCGACGGCAGATCGGCACCCCTCTTCCGGCAGGGAGGAAACGCCGCCATGACGGAGCGCTTCGAGCGCATACAGACCGCGCCGGCCTATGCGCTGGTCGCGGAGGCGATCGAACGGGAGATCCTGAGCGGCCGCATCGTGCCGGGCGAACGCATCGGCACCGAGGCGTCGCTCGGCAGGCAGTTCGGGGTCAACCGGTCGACCATCCGGGAGGGCATCCGCCTGCTGGAGCAGAGCGGCCTGCTGCGCCGCGACGGCAGCCGCCGGCTGTGCGCCAGCCTTCCCCGCTACAACAAGCTGGCCTCGCGCATCGGGCGGGCCCTGGTCCTGCACCAGGTGACGTTCCGCGAGCTGTGGGAGGCGACCGCGACGCTGGAACCGGCGAGCGCGGAGCTCGCGGCGCGGAACGCCACGCCCGGCGACGTGGCGGCGATGGAGGACAACCTCGCGCGCAGCGAGGCCGCGGCCGGCGATCCGGCGGCGCTGGTCGAGCTCGACTGCGAGTTCCACGCCCTGATCGCGCGCGCGTCGGGCAACAAGGTGCTCCAGCTCGCGCGCGAGCCGGCGGCCATGCTGATGGCACCGGCGCCGAGATGATCTTCCGCGCCGTCCCGGAAGGGGCCGGCCGGCTGATCGAGGCCCACCGCCACGTGCTGGACGCGATCGGCCGCCGCGACGCCGAGGGGGCGGCGCTGTGGATGCGCCGCCACGCCGAGGATTTCCGCAAGGGCTTCGTGCGCACCGGCAAGGATTTCGACCGCCCCGTCGAACGGCTGTATCTCGACCATCTCGTCGAGGCCGGCGACGGGGCATCCGAAGACGGGGAGGGGTGAGGTGCAGACCCGGGAGCCGCCGACGCCCGCGGCCGGAAGCGAGCGGAGCGCACACGCGCTCGAAGTCGAGGGGCTGACCCTGTCCTTCGGAGGCGTGCGCGCGCTCGCCGGCGTGTCCTTCGAGGTGGAGGAGGGGTCCATCACCTCGGTGATCGGGCCGAACGGTGCCGGCAAGACCAGCCTGTTCAACGCGATCTCGGGCTTCTACCGGCCGGACGCCGGGACGGTGCGCGTGTTCGGGCGCGACGTCGGCCGCCTGCACGCGCCCCGGCGCGCGGCCCTCGGCCTCGCACGTACCTTCCAGAACATCGCGCTGTTCCGCGGCATGACCGTGCTCGACAACATCAAGCTCGGCCGGCACGCCCACATGCGCACGAACCTGCTGGACGCGCTCTTCTATCTCGGCCGCGCCCGGCGGGAGGAGGTGGCGCTGCGGGGCGAGGTGGAGGAGCGGATCATCGACTTCCTGGAGATCGACCACATCCGCCACGCCCCGGTGGCGGCGCTGCCCTACGGGCTGCGCAAGCGGGTCGAGCTCGCCCGGGCGCTGGCCATGCGGCCGCGCATCCTGATGCTGGACGAGCCGGTCGCCGGCATGAACCGGGAGGAGACCGAGGACATGGCCCGCTTCATCCTCGACGTGAAGGAGGAGTGGGGCGTCACGATCCTGATGGTCGAGCACGACATGGGCATGGTGATGGACGTCTCCGACCACGTCGTGGTGCTGAATTTCGGCCAGGTGATCGCCCGCGGCCAGCCGGAGGAAGTCCAGCGCGATCCGCAGGTCGTCGCCGCGTATCTCGGCACCGGCCGGGCCGGAGCCCTCCGGCCGGAGGGCGAGGCGGCATGAGACACCCTGTGTCAAGCAGCGAGGGTTTGGTTGAGCGCAGCGGCGGCGCCATGCGATTTTGGATTGTATGCTGTGCGGCTGGTCCAAGCTCTCCAGAGAACGCGTATCCAGGCTCTTGCGAGGATTCGGGTGGCATGGGGATGGTCACAGCCGCGGGCTCTGGCGCGCTTGTAGAGGTCGGCAGCCCATGGCGAGGCGTGTCGAGAGTTGTCGGCGAAGCAGGTGACGGCGGCGCGCAGGCGGTGGTTACAGGCCCATCGGAAGACGACGCCGCGGGATTTGCCGGAGGCATGGGTGACCGGGCAGACGCCGGCCTCGGCGGCGAGCTGGTCCGGGGTCTGGAAACGCTCGCGGACGTCGCCGAGCTCGGCGAGGATCTGGGCGGCGCAGATGCGTCCGGCGCGCGGGAAGGACATGACGACCTGGCCGTCGGGGAGGTCGGCGACGGTGTGCTCGATGCGGGCGGTGAGTTTGGCGATTTCGCCGACCAGGCGCTCCAGGACGGCGGCGAGCGCGCGGACCATCTCGCCCCTGGCCTGGGCTTCGGCCTCGCCGGCGAGGCCGGTGGGGGCGGTGCGCAGGCGATCGAGCAGGTCGGCCGGGCTGCGGCGCCCGCAATAGGACTGGCTGGCCAGGAAGACCTTCATCCGTTTCTCGCCGAGGCGGGCGGCGGCCTCGGGGGTTGGATAGCGTTGGACGAAGGCGAGCGCGATGGGGCTGTCGATATCGGCGAAGACGGCCGCCGCGCCGGGCCAGAAGCTGTCCAGCAGGCTGCGCAGGCGGTTGGCCAGGCAGACGCGCTCGGCGACCAGGTCGTCGCGGCCACGGACCAGGGCTCGCAAGGCCTTGATCTCGTCGGAGCAGGGCGTCAGAGGCCGGAAGCGGTGGCCGTCGGTGCGCAGGATGTCGGCGAGCATGAAGGCGTCGCCGGGATCGCTCTTCGCGCCGGCGGCGCGGTAGCGCGGCCGGCAGGCCTTGACGACATTCGGGTGGAGCGGCACGACCGGATGGCCGGCCTCGACCAGGGCATCGACGATCAGCCCGCTCGGGCGCTCGATGGCGATGGGAAGGTCGCCGGCCGGTGCCAGCTTGGCCAGCCGCTTGCGCAGGTCGGCCAAGCCGGCGGCATCATGCGTGACCTCCAGCTTGAGCACGACGGCTCCAGCGATGTCGACGACGCAGACCGCATGGCCGGCGTCGCCCCAATCCAGTCCCCCGAAATGCAGCATGGGCCGGTCCTCTCGAGTTGCGCTACGCTGCCGAGCGTCGGGAGGAACTGCGGGTCGCTCATTGACTGGCGCTCCGGGCCGTACACCCTGGCGCTACACCCTGTTGCCCGTCGTGCCCTCCCGGCACCCGCCATGCGGCGGGTCTCATGCGGGCCGTTGGTCGGCAAGCGGCCTTGGCCATCATGGCGGGTGCTCGGTCGGAGCCGAGCTTTTCACCCCGCATGCGGGGTGAAAAGCTCAACCAATGCCAAGGTGCCCCAATGAGCGACTGGCTGTTCTTCGCCGAGGTCAGCCTCGCCGGGGTCGGCACCGGGGGGCTCTACGCGCTGACCGCGCTCGCCTTCGTGCTGATCTACAAGGCGACGCGGGTCGTCAACCTTGCGATCGGCGAGATCCTGATGCTCGGCGCCTATCTCTTCTTCGGCTTCGCGGCCGGCCTGGCACTTCCGGTCTGGCTCGCGGTGGCACTCGCGGTGCTGGGCGGCGGACTGTTCGGGGCCGTGGTCGAGCGCACGGTGATCCGGCCCATGCTCGGCGAGAGCCCGATTTCCGTCTTCATGGTGACGATCGGCATCGGCAGCATCCTCACCGGCGTGGTGGAGCTGGTCTGGGGCCCCAACCCGAACCGTCTGCCCGAGTTCATGCCCCGCGACCCGATCTTCCTGGGCGAGGCGTACCTGTCGCCCAAGGTCGGCTGGGGCGCGCTGGTCGCGGCGGCCGTGATCCTGGCCTTCCTCGTCGCCTTCCGCTTCTGGCGCGGCGGCGTCGCGCTGCGGGCGACCGCGTCCGACCAGGCGGCCGCCTATTCCATGGGCATCGACGTTCCCGGCGTCTTCGCCATGGCCTGGATCCTCGGCTGCATGGCCGCGGCGGGGGCCGGCGTCCTCGTCGGAGCGATCGGCGGCATCTCGCCGACCATGGGCGTCTTCGGCCTTTCGGTGCTGGTGGTCGTGATCGTCGGCGGCCTCGACAGCATCCCGGGAGCGCTGCTGGGCGGCATCCTGATCGGCCTGATCGAGGCCTGGGCAGGCGCCTATCTCGGCGGCGAGTACAAGCTGCTCGCCACCTTCATCCTCCTGGTCGCGGTGCTGATGGTCCGGCCCTACGGCCTGTTCGGCACCGCCGAGATCGAGCGGCTGTAGACATGCGCATCGGAACCGCCAAGGAAACCTACGCCGCCGACGAGGCGCTGTTCGACACGCCGGTGCAATGGGCCTGGCTGGCCGTGATGCTGCTGGCGCTGGTCCTGTTCCCGTTCTTCGCCGGCCCGTACTGGATCTACATGGCATGCCTGGTCGCGATCAACGTCGCGAGCGCCACCGGGCTCAACATCCTGACCGGCTACACGGGCCTGGTCAGCCTCGGCCAGGCGGCGTTCATGGGCGTGGGCGCCTACACGGTCGCCGTGATGGAGAACCGCCTCGGCACCCCGTTCCTGCTGAACCTGCCGGCGGCCGGGCTCGTCGCCGCCCTGGTCGGGCTGGTCGTCGGCATCCCGAGCCTGCGGGTCAAGGGCCTGTACCTCGCGATCGCGACCATCGCGGCCTCGTTCATCCTGCATTTCGTGTTCGCGACCTGGACCTCGGTGACGGGCGGCGTGTCCGGGATACAGATCCCGCCGGCGCGCCTGTTCGGGATCGAGCTGGCGCGGCCGGGCGAGCTGTACTGGCTGATCGTGCCCGTGACGCTGCTGATGGTGCTGGGGGCGGCGAACCTGTTCCGGACCCGCATCGGCCGCGCCTTCATCGCGATCCGCGACCGCGACATCTCGGCCGAGGTGCTGGGGATACCGCTGCTGCGCTACAAGCTCCTCAGTTTCGGCCTGTCCTCGTTCTATGCCGGCGTGGCGGGCGGGCTGTGGGCCTATTTCTTCCGGGTCGTGACGCCCGAGAGCTTCCCGCTGGTGCTGTCGATCTTCTTCCTGGCCGCGATCATCGTCGGCGGCATGGGAACGATCCTGGGCGGCATCCTGGGCGCGGTCTTCATGACCCTGGTGCCCGAGGTGCTCAAGCTCGCGGTCGGCCTGCTCGGCCCGTGGCTGCCGGACGCGGTCGCGATCCTGTCCCCGGTCCGCACGATCGTGTTCGGGGCGCTGATCGTCGGCTTCCTGGTCTTCGAGCCCCAGGGCCTCGCCGAGATGTGGCGGCGCTCGCGGCGCTTCTTCCATCTGTGGCCCTTCAAGACGTGAAACCGACAACGGGAGGAAACGAGGAATGGCGAGAGTGAACCGAAGGACGCTGCTGGGCTTCGCCGTCGCCGCGGGCGCGGCGCTGGGCACGGCCCTTGTACCCGCGCAGGGCGCGCGCGCCGCCGACGAGATCGTGTTCGGCGGGTCGATCCCGCTGACCGGCGTGTTCGCCTTCGCCGGCGTCGGCATCCACGCCGGCATCCAGGACTACCTGAAGATCGTGAACGATGCGGGCGGCGTCCATGGGCGCCCCATCCGCTACGTCGCGGAGGACACCGCCTACAAGGTCGACGCCTCGGTCGCCGCGTTCAACAAGATCACCGGCCAGGAGAGCCCGAACTTCTACTACGGCGACAGCACGGCCTTCTCGAAGACGATCAACGCGGAGCTGGAGCGCCAGGGCACCATGCTGATGGCCGGCGCCTCCTTCGCGACCGAGCTGAACGACCCCGAGAAATACCCGCTCCAGTTCATGGCGGGGCCGGACTACACGGAGATGTTCGGCATCCTGCTGCGCTACATCGCCGACGCCGATGCCGGCGCCAAGGTCGCCTTCGTCCATTCCGACACGGAGTTCGGCCGCGACCCCATCGAGAGCAGCCGGAAACTCGCCGAGACGCTCGGGCTCGAGGTGGTCGAGACGATCGTGACGCCGCCCGGCAGCGTCGACGTCTCGACGGAGGTGCTGAAGCTGCGCCGCGCGGCGCCGGACTACGTGATCTTCCACGGCTACGTGCTGGCGCCGATCCCCGAATTCATCACCCAGGCCCGGCAGATGGGCATGGATACCCGGTTCATGGGCACGTTCTGGAGCATGGACAACTCCATGGTCATGAACATGGGCGAGGCGGCCGAGGGGTTCATGGGCGTGATGCCCTACCGCTACTACTACGACACCGAGGGCGAGGCGCCGATGCTGGAGAAGATCCGGGAGATGCGCCCCGAATACCAGTCGACCGCCTATCTGCAGGGCTTCCTGACCGCGATGCTGATGGTCGAGGCGGCCGAGCGCACGCTGGACGGCGGCAAGGAGCTGAACGGGGCCAACCTCAAGGCGGCGCTCAACACGATCGAGGACTTCGACACCGGCGGGATCATCGGCGTGCCGATCAGCATCCCCGGCAACTCGATCCCGGTCGGCCGCATCTACCAGGCCGACCTGGAGAAGAAGCTGATGGTGCCGGCCTCCGACTGGATCGTTCTGGAGTAGGGCCGTGACGAGCGCAGGACCCATTCTCGAGGTCAACAACATCGAGGTCGTCTACAACCGGACGATCCAGGTCCTGCGCGGCCTGTCGCTCAGCGTGCCGAGGGGGGCGGTCGTCGCCCTCCTCGGCTCGAACGGGGCCGGCAAGTCGACGACCCTGAAGGCGATCTCCAACCTGCTGGCGCTCGAGGACGGCGAGCTCAGCGCGGGCGAGATCCGCTTCGACGGCGCGCCGACCGCCGGCGTCCGGCCGCACGCGCTGGTGCGGGGCGGCCTGTTCCACGTGATGGAAGGGCGGCGGATCTTCGAGGACCTCACCGTCGAGGAGAACCTCGTCGCCGCGACCTTCGCCCGGCCGCGGGGTTCGGCGGCCGGCAGCTTCGATCTCGTCTACGAATACTTCCCGCGGCTGCACGAGCGCCGGGCCGGGCGGGCGGGGTACCTTTCGGGCGGCGAGCAGCAGATGCTCGCGATCGGCCGGGCGCTGGTCGCCGAGCCCAAGATCATCCTGCTCGACGAGCCTTCGCTTGGCCTGTCGCCGCTGCTGGTCGACGAGATCTTCGAGATCATCGCCCGCATCAACGCCGAGCGCGGCACCGCGATGCTGCTGGTCGAGCAGAACGCCGCGGTCGCCTTCTCGGTCGCCTCCTACGCCTACATCATGGAGACCGGGCGAATCGTCACCGACGGGCCGGTCGACCGCTTGTCGCGCGACCAGGACGTCCGGGAATTCTACCTCGGCCTCGGCGCCGGAGAGGGGCGGCGCAGCTACCGCGACGTCAAGCACTACAAGCGGCGCAAGCGCTGGCTGTCTTGAGGAACACACGCAGGAGCATCCCGATGCCGCTTCCGGACCTGCCGCCGCTGACATTGCCGCAGATGCTGCGCGAGCGGGCGCGCACCGACCCCGACGGGACGGCGCTGCGCCAGAAGGAGTTCGGGATATGGAGGCCGGTCTCCTGGGCCGGGTACCACGCGCGGGCCGCCCGCTTCGGCCTCGGCCTGCGGGCACTGGGCCTGGAGCCGGGAAGTCGGCTCGGCATCCTGTCGGAGAACCGGGCGGAATGGGTGCTGGCGCAGCTCGGCGCCGGGATGGTCGACGCGGTCACGGTCGGCGTCTACCCGACCAGCCCCGCGGTCGAGGCCGCCTGGGTGCTCGGCCATGCGGGGGTCGAGGTCGTCGTATGCGAGGACCAGGAGCAGACCGACAAGGTGATGGAGCGGCTGGGCGAGCTGCCCGCGCTGAAGCGGATCGTCGCGATCGAGACCAAGGGGCTGCGCGGCTATCCCCGCGACCTCGTGATCCCCTTCACCGAGGTCGAGGCGCTGGGCGAGGAGCACGGCAGGGCGCATTCCGGCCTCGTCGACGGCGTCCTCGACGGCCAGCAGCTCGGGCAGACCGGGCTGATCGTCTACACCTCGGGCTCCACCGGAAAGCCGAAGGGGGCGATGCTCAGCTACCGCAACATCCGCGCCCAGGCGGCGGCCGTCATCGAGCGGCTGGAGCTGGGGCCGGGGACGACGCATCTCTCCTATCTGCCGCTGTGCCACGTCGCGGAGCAGATGCTGACCGCCTTCACCCCGATCTACAACGGTTCGCTCGTCAATTTCGGCGAGTCGATCCGGACCGTGCAGGAGGACCTGCGCGAGGTCGCGCCCACGATGTTCCTCGGCGTGCCGCGGATATGGGAGAAGCTGCACTCCGCGATCACGATCAAGATGATGGAGGCGGGCGGCGCGCGTCGCCGGCTCTACGAGGCGGCGCACGCGGCCTGCGGCCGGTTCGCCGACAAGCCGCGCGCCGCCTGGACCGGACGCGAAAGGCTGAGCTTCGCCTTCTGGTACTGGCTGGTGTTCCGCCCGCTGCTGAACTATGTCGGGCTGCGCCGGGCGCGGATCGCGCTGACGGGGGCGGCGCCGATCTCGCCGGGGATCGTGCGCTTCTTCCGGACGATCGGCGTGCCGCTGGTGGAGGTCTACGGGCTGACCGAGACGAGCGGCATGGTGACGGGCCAGCGCCTGGAAGCGATCCGGCCCGGAAGCGTGGGAGAGATCGCCGCGGGCGCCGAGTACCGGGTCGGCGACCAGGGGGAGCTGCTGGTGCGCGGCCTCATGGTCTTCGAGGGCTACTACCGCAACGAGGAGGCCACGGCGGCCGCGATCCGCGACGGATGGCTGCATACCGGCGACGTGATCGAGGTCGAGGACGGCCAGATCCGCATCGTCGACCGCCTGAAGGACATCATGATCACCGCGGGGGGCAAGAACCTCAGCCCGTCGGAGATCGAGAACGCGGTCAAGGCGAGCCCGTTCGTGAAGGAGTGCATCGTCGTCGCCGACGGGCGCAAATACGTCTCCGCCCTGATCCAGATCGACCTCGAGACGGTCGCCAAATGGGCGGAGGAGCGCCGGATCGCCTTCACGAATTTCCGCAGCCTCGCGGAGAACGAGGAGGTGCGCGGCCTGGTCCAGCGGGAGATCGACGCCGCCAACGACGGGCTGGCGCAGGTCGCCCGCATCCGGCGCTTCCATCTCCTGACCAAGGAGCTCGACCACGACGACGACGAGGTGACGGCGACGATGAAGGTCCGGCGCGCCAACATCTTCCGCAAATACGAACGCGAGATCTCGGCGCTCTACCAGCCGGCATCGGGTTAGACTACCCCCTTTTCGCGGCCGGTGGCCGGAGGCGGCAATGCTAGGGTGACGCGCTCTCCTCGTTGCCTTGCAGGGAAAGGCCCAGATGCGATCACCCTTCCGCACGCTGCCGACGGCGCTCGCCCGCGCGGCGCTGCCGTTCTCCGTCGCCTTCCTCGCGGCTTGTGCCGGAACCCCGGAGACGGCCGAGGCCCCGGCCGAGCCGATGGCGGTGGCCGAGGCGCCGGCGCTCTGCGTCCCGCCCGCGCCGACGGCGGCGGAGCGGATCGTCCGGCTGCACACGAGGGCCATGGTCGCGGGCCTGGCCTGCGGCCCGGTCTGGGGCGACGGGCAGGCCTTTGGGCGCTATGCCGACTTCACCGTGCGCAACGCGGGCCTGCTGCGCGAGTCGCAGTCGGAGGTGGCCAAGGGCCTCGGCGGTACGCGGGCCTTCGACGTTCTGCACACCGAGATGTCGAACGACGAATCGATGAACATGCGCCGGATCGGGCCGGGCCTCTACTGCCAGCGGATGCGCGACAGCTTCTATGCGATCGTCGACGCCTCGTCCGACGAGATCGAGAAGCAGGCGGCCCTGACCGGGGCGTCCACGAGCGCCGCGCCGACCTGCGGCCCGGACGGGGCGGTGTAACCGGTCAGCGCCATCTCATTTCGGGGGACTGCCAGATCCGCGGCGACAGGAAGGTCAGGTCCGCGCGCCGGAGCTGGGGTTCCCCCGACCATTCGTGCTTCTGCTCGTAGATGCCGAACAGCAGGTAGCCGCGCTCCTCCAGGAAGCTCTTGAACCGCTCCATGGGGACGTGCAGCTCGTTGCGCGGGTTCATTCCGGCCTCGACCTGGACGAGGTCGATCCTGCCGTCGCGGAGCATCTCGTCCGCGCCGCGCAGCACTTCCAAGTCGTGCCCCTCGGTATCGATCTTCAGGAAGCCGATCCGCTCGATGGCGTGCTGGCGGCAGAATTCCGACAGCAGCGCCACCCGTACCTTCTCGACGGGATGGCCGCTCGGGGCTTCGCCCGCCTTGGCGAGGTGCGAGAGGACCTTGTGAACGACGAAGTCGTGCTCCCCGGCGGCGGAGCCGAACGCGATCTGGTGGCAACGCACCCTGGGATGCTGTCCGACATTGGCGACGAGCTGATCGAAGATCGCCTTCCCCGGCTCGAAGCTGTGGATCGTGGCGGAAGGAAAGTCGGAGGCGAAGGCCCGGGCGGACTGGCCGGTGTTGGCCCCGACGTCGAAGACGACCTTCACGTCCAGCTTCGGCAGCCACTGCGCCAGGTCGGCGCCGAGGCTCATGCCGCCCGGGACGTCGCGCAGGATGCGCACGCCGGCGAGGCGTTCCACGAATTTCTTCAGTCGTCTGCGCATTCCGTCCCATCGAGCCTGCGGCCAGTCCCGGTCTCAACCCGCACGGGGGCGGCGATGTTCCGGCGGTCTTTCCCGCGTGTCATCGCGCGTGCTACAGCAACGCCAGGCCGGCAAGGGAGGAAGCGACTTTGGGTGCCGTCTACGACGTGATCGTCGCCGGGGTCGGAGCGTCGGGCAGCGCCGTGGCGTGCGAACTGGCGCGCCGCGGGTCGCGGGTGCTGGGCCTCGACCGCTTCTCCGTTCCCAACGACCGCAGCTCCCATCACGGGCTCACCCGCATCATCCGGCTCGCCTATTTCGAAGGGGCCGCCTACGTGCCCTTCGTGCGCCGGGCCCACGAGCTGTGGCGCCGGCTCGAGCGCGACACCGGAGAGAGCATCCTCACCGTGACCGGGTCGCTCGACGCCGGCCCTCCCGGCAGCGCCAACATCGAGAGCGCGGCCGCCTCCTGCCGCGTCAACGGGCTCGACCACGAGGTCCTCGACGGCGGCGCGATCGGCCGCCGCTTCCCGGGCTACGCGGTCCCGGCCGACTGGCGCGGCGTCTACCAGCCTGACGGCGGCTTCCTCGCCTCCGAGGCGGCGGTCGCCGCCCATGCAGGCCTGGCGCGGCGCTTCGGGGCGGAGATCCGGACCGGGGAGCGCGTCCTGGGCTGGGAGCCGAAGGGCGACGGCGTCGCCGTGCGCACCGAGGCCGGGACCTACGAGGCCGGGCATCTGGTCGTCTCGGCCGGCCCCTGGGTCGCCGATCTCGTGCCGGAGCTGAAAAGGAATCTCGTGCCGCTGCGCCAGGTCGTCTGCTGGTTCGAGATCGCGGACCCGGACGCCTTCGCGCCGTCGCGCTTCCCGGTCTTCGTGGTCGAGAACGAGGAAGGGACCCAGTTCTACGGCTTCCCGGAATGGGGTGCGCCCGGCTTCAAGATCGGCTGCCACTACCATCTGCGCGAGGCGACGGACCCGGACGCGCTGGATCGGACCCTGCACGCCCGCGACGAGGACCTGCTGCGAAGCTGCGTCGCCCGGTTCTTCCCCGCCGCGAACGGCCGCGTGCTCGACCACCGGGCCTGCATCTACACCAACGCGCCGGACGAGGACTTCGTCATCGACCGGCTGCCCGGCTTCCCCCAGGTGGTCGTCGCCTCGGCCTGTTCGGGCCACGGGTTCAAGTTCGCGCCGGCGGTCGGGGAGGCGGTCGCCGACCTGGTCGGGCAGGGCCGCTCCCGCCACGACCTCGACCGGTTCCGCCTGTCGCGCCTGCCGTCGCACGCCTGACGGCGGCAGGCTCAGATCCGCGTCGACAGCCAGATGGCGGCGCGCGAGCCGGCCTTGATCACGGTGCTCAGCAGGCGGTAGCCCGGCGTCAGCTCGGCCTCGTGGGCGAGGCCGATGTCGCGATGTTCGCCCTCCTCGGCGCGGAACCGCTCGATGTCGGCCTTGAGCTTTCCTTCCTCGGGGCCGAGGCGGGCGGCCTGCTCCTCGTAATGGCGGTCGATCACCTCCTCGACCGCGACCGTGCAGGCCATGGCCGCGCGCTCGCCCATCAGGGCCGTCGCGGCCCCCAGCGCGAAGCCGGCGGCGTGCCAGACCGGCTGGAGCAGGGTGGGGCGGACGCGGCGCTCGACGATCTCGGCCTCGAATGCCTGCAGATGCTCCAGCTCCTGGTCCTTCATGTGCCGGAGCAGCGGGCCGATGCGGCTGCGGCCGAGCACGGCGATCTGGCCCTCGTAGATGCGCCGGGCGCCGTATTCGCCGGCATGGTCGACCCGGACCATGCGCGCGACCTCAGTCCGTGGCGGCGGGTCGCCGGGGAGGCCGGGAGGAAGGCCCCCGCTCATCGGGCGGCCCGCCAGGACGCGGCGGCGAAGGCGAAGGCGGCGACGCCGAGCCCGGCCGCGATCAGGGCGTTCCAGCCCGCCATCGAGACGCCGAGCAGGGACCAGGCGACCTCGTCGCAGCGCGTCACCGGAGCGGCCAGAACCTGCGCGCGCAGGGCTTCGAGGCTGTCGGCGCTTCCCGTCACCCCGCAGCCCGAGGTTCCCGCCCACCAGTGCTGCTCGACGCCGACATGGAAGACGGCGACGCCGGCGCCGACCACGAGGGCGACCCCCATCAGCCCTATCAGCGCGGCACGTGCGCGGGCATTGCGGCCGACCGCCAGCGCCACCAGGCCGAGCGCGAGCACGGCCACATAGGGCCAGCGCTGCCAGATGCACAGCACGCAGGGCTGGAGCCCGACGACGTACTGGAAGAACAGGGCGGCGAGCAGCGTGCCGGCGCTGGCCAGCATCAGCAGCAGCACGGGCAGCCGGGTCTCGGCGAGAGGGTGCGGGCGCGTCATGGCCCAGAGCATATAATGCAGCGCGCCGTCATGCGCCAGCGCCGTGCCCATCAGCCCTGGCCGGCGGCCCGGATCCGGCGCCAGACCTTTTCGGACGTGGCGGGCATGTCGACATGCGTGACGCCGAACGGCGACAGGGCGTCGACGACCGCGTTGATCACGGCGGGGATGGCGCCGACCGTACCGGCCTCGCCCGCCCCCTTCACGCCCAGCGGATTGGCCCGCGTCGGCACCGGATGCATCGCGACGGCGATCTCGGGCAGGTCGACCGCGCGGGGCATCGCGTAGTCGGTGAAGGACCCGCTGAGCAACTGGCCCGATTCGGGGTCGTACACGACGGCCTCGAACAGCGCCTGCCCGACGCCCTGGGCGACGCCCCCGTGCATCTGGCCCTTGACCAGCATCGGGTTGATGGCGACGCCGACGTCGTCGACCACGAGGTAGGACATCAGCTCCGTGACGCCGGTTTCGGGGTCGACCTCCACTTCGCAGACGTGGCATCCGTTGGGGAAGGTCGGCCCGTGGGCGGCCGCGACGCTCCGGGCGCGCAGGGCCTCGGGATGGCGGGCGGCAAGCTCGTCCAGACGGATGGCGCGGTCGGTTCCCGCGACGGCGAAGGCGCCGTCCACGAACTCGATGTCGGCGGCGGCGGCCTCCAGCTCCTCGGCGGCGATCGCGATGCCCTGGGCGACGACGCTCCCGAGCGCGTCGATGACGGCGGTTCCGGCTGCCGCCGTCGTGCGCGAGCCGTAGGTCCCCACGCCCTCGCGCGCCGTATCGGTGTCGCCGGAGACGATGACGATCTCCCCGGCCGGCAGGCCCGTCGCCTCGGCCACGATCTGCCGGATCGCCGTGCCGTGCCCCTGCCCGGCGTCGGAGGAGCCGAGCGTGACGACCGCGCGGCCGCCTTCGAAGCGGATGTCCGCAAGCTCGCCCATCGGCCGGCCGACCGGGCCGCCCGCGATCTCAATGGGGCAGGAGAGGCCGATGCCGCGAAGCTTGCCGCGTCTCGACGCCTCCAGCCGGCGCGCCTCGAAGCCGGCCCAGTCCGAGAGGTCGAGCGCGCGGTCGAGGATGCCCGGGAAGTCGCCGCAGTCGTAGGTGAAGGCGAGGCCGGTGTCGTACGGCATCTCCTCCGGCCGGATCATGTTGCGGCGGCGCAGATCGACGCGATCGAAGCCCAGCGTCGCGGCCGCGTGGTCGATCAGGCGCTCGATCACGTAGGTCGCCTCCGGCCGGCCGGCGCCCCGGTAGGGCGCGGTCGGCTGGGTGTGCGTGTGGACGCCGCGGACGGCCACGTCGAAGCACGCGATCTTGTACATGCCGGCCAGCCCGCCGAGATTGGCCGTCGGGGAATGCGGCGCCATCACGCCCAGATACGCGCCCAGATTGGCGAGCGTGCGGACGCGCAGGCCCAGGAACCGGCCTTCGCGGTCGAGGGCGAGGGCGGCCGTCGTCAGGTTGTCCCGGCCGTGGTAGTCGGACAGCAGTGATTCCGACCGGCTCGCGACCCAGCGGACCGGCCGCCCGGTGCGCTTCGCCGCCCACAGCACCAGCGCGTATTCGGGGTAGGGGGTGTTCTTCATCCCGAAGGAGCCGCCGCAATCCGGCGAGACCACCCGCAGCAGGGACGGGTCGATGCGCAGCATCTCGGCCGCGAGATGCCGGCGGACGAGGTTCGGCGTCTGGGTGCCGACGACGAGCTCGTACCGACCGGACGCGGGATCGTAGCGCCCGAGGGCGTTGCGCGGTTCGATGGGATTGGCCGAGACGCGGGAGATCCGCATCGTGAGCTCGACCACGTGGCCGGCCGTCCGGAAGGCGTCCTCGGCCGCGCCGGGGTCGCCGAGCGCGTGGAGGAAGGCGACGTTGCCGGGGACCTCGTCCCAGACCGCCGGGGCTCCCGGTGCGGTCGCCTGCGCGACGTCGGTTACCGCCTGGGATTCCTCGTAGTCGACGACGATCGCTTCGGCAGCATCCTCGGCCTGCGCGGCCGTTTCGGCCACCACCACCGCGACGCCGTCGCCGACGAAGCGGACCCGGTCCAGGGCGAGGACGCCGTGGGGAGGTATCGCCATGTCGGACCCGTCCGGCCGCCGGTACCTGAGCAGCGGGCGAAGCGTGCCGAGGCCGTCTTCGGCCGCGTCGCGCCCCGTCAGCACGGCGACCACGCCGGGCATGGCTTCGGCCTCGGAGGTGTCGATGGACAGGATACCGGCGGCGGCGTGGGGGGAGCGCAGGACGACCATGCGGGCCGTGCCTTCGGCCTCGACGTCCGCCCCGTACCGGCCCCCTCCGCGCAGGTGCCGCTCGTCCTCGTCGCGCCGCCGCGCCGTTCCGACCTCGCTCCCGGCCATTCTCCGCTCCGTTCTCCCGGACGCCGTCACGACGCGTACAGGGCCCGTGGTTCGCCGTCCCGGGACCGGTCCGCCAGCTTGCGCGTGAAGTAGTTCCAGGAATGGGACACGTGGACCGGCTGCATGATCTGGCGGTGGCGCAGCGTGCGTTCGGACGGGTCCGGGAAGCTGCAGCGCAGGCCGGCGGCCTTCCCGGCCATGTGCGCGCGGCACGCGCGCTCCAGGAAGACACCGACGATCGCGGCGTGCTCGACGGAGGTGCCGCAGAAGGTCGCGCCGTGATTGGCCATCAGCACGGCATGCGCCGTCGGGCCGAGGGCGCGGGCCAGGTCGGCGCCGAGTTCCACCGTGTTGACGAGAGCCGCGGTGCCGGCGTGCTTGGGCAGTTCGGCGAAGTAGTCCGCGTCGAGCGTGTAGGGCAGCAGCGGATCATCGGACGCGGAGAACAGGCAGGTGTGGAACGGGTGGGTATGGGCGACGACGGTGACGTCCGGCCGGGCGCGCAGGATCTCCGAGTGGATCGGCCATTCCGAATGGCGGCCGCCCTCGCCGGCGATCTGGACGCCGTCGAAGCCGAGCAGGACGAAGTCCGCCGGGCCGAGGATCTCGCCCAGGCCGAAGGCGTTGCGCTTGAGCCAGAAGCCGCGCCCCATCGGGTCCCTGAGCGACAGGTGGCCGAGGGTCATGTCGCCATGCCCCTCCATCTCGAGGATGCGGGAGGCGACCGCCAGCTTTTCGAGCGCGTCGTCCGGCCATTCGGAACGGGGAACGGTGGTCACGGCATCACCTCGGTCGGCAGTGTCTTGGGCAGTGTATTGGGCGGGGCGTTCACGAGGGCTTCCGGTTGAGGCTGGTCGCCATCGCCTTGGAGTAGCCGGGCTGGACGCGGGCATCGATCACGCAGACCCGTCCCTCCCCCACGAGGCGGGCGCCGGCCTCGACCGCACGGGCGAGGTCGAGGGGCGTCGAGACGGGGCCGATGGCGTCGGCGCCGTAGGAGCGCGCGAGGCCGGCGACGTCGATGGCGGGATCGGAGATCCGCTGGCCGATCCACTTGTTCTCGACCGGACGGCCGCGCTCGCGCGCCACCCGTTCCTGATGGACCTCGTCGTTGTAGAAGGAGCCGTTGTTGCAGACGACGACGAGCATCGGGATCCTGTAATGCGCGGCCGTCCAGATGGCCGAGGACGCCATCACGAAGTCGCCGTCTCCGAGCACGGCCACCGGCAGGCGCGGCCCGCCCCGCAACGCGAGGGCCGCGCCGACCGCCATGCCCGGGCCCGATCCGAGCCCGCCGCCGCCGTCCCCGCCGAGATAGTCCAGCGGATGGCGGAAATGCCAGAGCGCGCCGTCCCAGCCGAGGGGGAGGCGCAGGAACGTCACCGCCGCGCCGCCGAGCCCCTTGCCCAGCGCGGCCGCGAGCCCGGGGATGTCCAGCGCCTCCTCCTCGGGCAGTGCGGCCGGAATCGGCGCGGTGGGGAAATCCTCCAGCGCCTCGGCCGGCACCTCGGCCAGCCCGAAGGCCGCGCAAAGTTCGCTCACGGCGGTGTCCGGGTCGCTGGCGAGATGGATGTCGACCGGCGCCAGCGCCTGGTGGTCCTTGCTCCAGCCGGAATGGTTGACATGGTCGATGGACGCCTGGACGACCGTCGCCTCGGCCGGCCCGGCCGCGCCGAAGGCCAGCTTGAGGCTGCCGGCGAGATCGATCCAGTCGAGGCTCAGGATCACGTCCGCCTCGCGCAGGGCCCCGAGCGCGTCCGCATCGAGGAAGTAGCCGGGGCTGGCGACGTGAAGGGGGTGGTCGGTCGGGAAGGCCGCGGCGGCCTTGAGATCGGTCGCGACCTTCGCCCCCAGGGCTTGCGCCAGGGCGATCCGGCGGCGCCACTGCGAAGCGCCCCGCGACCCCCGTCCGGCCAGGATGACGGGCGACCTGGCCTTCTCGAGCAGGCGGACCGTCTCGGCGACCGAACCGGCGCCCGGGCGCGACGGCTGGGGCGGGGTGAAGCGCCTGGGTTCCGGCAGCTCCGGCATCCCGTCCAGCTTGCCTTCCTGGACGGCCGCGTCCATGCAGACATAGGTGGGGCCGCAAGGGGCGGTGCGCGACAGGAGGTTCGCGCGCAGGATCGCCTCGACCGTCGCCGGGACCGATGCCGGCTGATCGTCCCATTTCACGAAGGGCCGGACCAGGGCCCCCTGGTCCTGCGCGGTGTGGATCCAGTCGATCCAGGGACGGCGCTTCGCGGCGTCGACGGGGCCCGTGGCACCCAGGACCAGGACCGGCATCCGGTCGACCCAGGCGTTGAATATCCCCATGGAGCCGTGCAGCAGGCCGACGTTGCTGTGCAGGATGACGGCCATCGGCTCGCCCGTCACCTTCGCGTAGCCATGCGCGATCGCGACCGCATGCTCCTCGTGCAGGCACAGGATCATCTGGGGGTCGCGGTTGCCGTTCCAGTTCACGAGGCTGTCGTGGAGGCCCCGGAAGCTTGCCCCGGGATTCAAGGCGACGTAGCGCAGGCCGAGCCGCCGCAGCAGTTCGGCGATGACGTCGCTTCCCCAGACCGAGGCGTCCCCGCCCTGCGTCGGCCGTTCGATGTCGTCGAGGTTGCTCATCTTTCACTCCGGCGGCGGAGGACCTCCTGGGCGGACTTCGAGCGTCGCCCACCGGTCCGGCGGATGGATCGGATAGAAGTTCGGGTCAGTTGGAGAGGCTCGGGAGCCAGGTTCCCAATGCCGGGAAGAAAACGATCAGCGCGATCGCCAGGATCTGCATCAGCGTGAACGGCGCCGCGGCGAGGTAGACCTGGCGCATCGTCGTGCTCTCGGGGGCCACGCTCTTCATCGTGAACAGCAGGAGCCCGAACGGCGGCGTGGTCTGCCCCACCTCGAGGGCGACCAGCATCAGCACCCCGAACCACACCGGCTCGATACCGACCTGGCGCACCAGGGGAATGAAGAAGGGCAGCGTTATCAGGATGATGCTCAGCGGGTCCATCAGGCAGCCCAGGGCCAGCACGATCACCAGCATGCCCACCACGACCACCAGGGGGGTCAGGTCGAACTGGTTGAGCAGGGACAGGATGCCGCCGGTAGCACCCGAGAACGCCAGGATCTGAGAGAAGGTGAGAGAGGCCGCGATGATGAAGAAGATGGTGACGGTGATCTTGCCGGTCTGAACGAGCGCCTTGTGGAGGCTCCGCCAGGTCAGGCAGCGGTAGCAGGCGGCGGCGACGGTGGCGCCGATCGCGCCCAGCGCCGCGGACTCGGTCGGGGTGGCGATGCCCGTCAGGATGCTGCCGACCACGACGACGAACAGCGACATCAGCGGCAGCACGTAGACCAGGAACGGCATCACCCTTTCCGACCAGCGCATCTTCGGGGTCGGGTAGGCGGGCGCCAGCGACGGGTCGATCGTGCAGCGCAGCACGATGTAGACGACGTAGAAGGCGGCGATCAGCAGCGCGGGCAGGATGCCGCCCAGAAGAATCCCCGTGATCGAGATGCCCGACATGCTGCCGAGGAGCACGGCCATGGAGGAGGGAGGTATCAGCATCGCCAGGCCGCCGGACCCCAGGATCGGGCCGAGCGCCATGCCGGGGTGATAACCCCGGCGCGTCATCTCGGGCATCAGGGTGCCGCCGAGCAGGGCGGTGTTGGCCATCGACGATCCGGACAGGGCCGAGAAGACCGTGCCGCAGGAGACGGCGACGAGCGAGAGCCGGCCGGGGACGCGCGTGATCAGCCGGTCGATCGCATCGATGGCCCGGAATGCGACGCCGGTCTGGAACATGATCTCGCCCATCAGCACGAACATGGGAATGGGCGAGAGCGAGAAGTTGATCAGCCCCTCATAGGCGTTGCGCGCCATCTGGGCGAGGCCGGCCTCGCCGCCGAAGAAGACGACGGCGCCGACGATGTTCGCGCCGAAGAAGGCGAGGGCGACCGGAACTCCCAGGAACATGGGGGCCAGGACGGTCCCCATCAGGAGAAGGAAGGCGATCTGCCAGTCCATGTGCCGTTCCGATCAAACCGTCACTGTCTCGGTCGGTTTTCCGTCCGCGGGATCGTCCGGGGTCTTCTTGAGCTGTCTCAGGCACTCGATGGTGAAGAGGAGCGTGCCGCTCAGGATGACCGCGAACAGGATCCATTCCGGAAAGATGAAGTTCTTGTAGACCTGGGTGCCCGATGCGACCGCGTCGGCAAGGCCGATCCAGGCCGACACCGCGATCATGGCGGCGATCGCCACGCTGATGGCCCGGACGAGCCACAGGACGGTGCGCCTGTACCGCCCTTCGAGCTTCATCAGGAGAATGTCCACGGAGACGTGGGCGCCGCGCCGCATGGCCGGCGCGATCCCGATGAAGGTGAGCCCGAACAGGGCGTACTCGATCAGCTCGATCATTCCCTTGAGCCCGATATACCCGATGTTCCGAAGCAGGACGTCGAGGCCGATCACCAGGGCGATGATGCCGATGAGGATCCCCGGGACCAGTTCCAGGGCATCGAGAAATCGGTCGTAGATGCGCGAGATGATCGCCTCCCTCCGGCTTGGGCGACGCGGGGACGGTACCGGCACCGCATGGTGCCGGTACCCGGCGGCCTACTCGTAGATGAGCCCGCGAAGCTTGGGGCCGAACTCGGGCGCCTGCTGCACGATGTTGTCCCAGGATGCCTCGTAGGCGAGGTCGCGAAGCTTCGCGGCCTCGGTCTCATCGAGGGTCAGGACCTCCATCCCGCCTTCCTCGAGTTCCCTGGCCGCCGCCTCGTCGCCCTCGGTGAGGTTCCGCGAGATCTCGGTCTCGGTGAACTGGCCGATCTCCTCCAGGAAGGCGCGCTGCTCCGGCGTCAGGCTTTCCCAGGTCTGGCGGTTGATCGCGATCAGGACCGTCGACGCGTAGAACCCGGGGTCGACCCGATACTTGGTGACCTCCTGCCAGCCCCCCGGCTTCACTTCCGAGGAGATGTTGACGTAGGCGTCGACGACCCCGCGCTCCAGCGCGGTGTAGATCTCGCCCCGGGCCGTCGAGACGGGAATGGCGCCGGCCGCGTCCAGGAAGGCCCTGTAGGTGTTGGTCGTGCGGACCCGCATCCCCTTCAGGTCATCGACCGACGCGATCGGCTTGTTCGAGAAGATGTGGAAGGGCACGTCGCCGAAATGCGCCAGCGGATAGGCGTTCGCCTTTTCGGCGAGGACCTCGCGCAGGGCATCGAAGGTGCCGTTCGTCCGCATGTCCGCGAGTTCGACCGACGGCTGGCTCAAGCCTTCGATCCCGGGGACGAGGTTGGAGAGATAGCTCGGCGGCACGCCGATGATGTCGACGATGCCGCCACGCAGGGCACTTCCCATCTGGTTCGGCGGCAGGGCCTCGGGACCGATGATGTCGCCGATCTGGACTTTGCCCTTGCCTCTCTCGTTCACGGCCTCGACGAACTTCTCGAAGGCCTTGCGGAACAGCGAGTCCCCGGGGGCTATGAAATACGCCGCCTTCAGGGTGGTCTCCTGCGCCGCCGCCCCTCCCGGGGCACCGGCGACCAGGGCCGCGCACAGGCCGAGGAAGACTGCCAGCTTTCTCATGAACCTCTCCCAGGTCTTTGCCCGATACCGGACGCGGACGCCGCATTGTCCCCACGGCGTCCCGATGCTTCTTGCGAGCACTTGAGGACCGGATATCCCTCGACGTCGTCCGACGTCATTCGCGAGTATGATCACGCCCCGGAGAGACATAAGGCAAATAGGATTTGAGTATCGAAGCCATATCAAGCCGGTATATCTTCGGCTTTGCACCTGGTCTCGGGTCCGTGGGAGGGTCGCCTGAAGTTCGTTCAGTTGAAATACTTCTTGGAGATCGCCGAAACCGGTAGCTTCACTGCCGCTGCCTTGAAGCTCGGGGTTGCGCAACCGGCGCTGAGCCGGCAGATGAAGCTGCTGGAGCAGGAGCTCGGCTCCACGCTGCTTCTGCGGCATGGACGTGGGGTGGAACTGACGGAAGCCGGCCTCCTGCTGCTGGAGCGCGCCACCTTTCTCCTGCGGTCGCTCGAGGAGACCCGGCTGGAGCTGATGTCGCGCTCGGCGACGCCGACGGGCACCGTCCGGGTCGGCTGCCCGCCCTCCCTCGCCAGGTCCGTCGTCCTCGATCCCCTGACGACGTTTCTGGCCCGCTTCTCGAACGTGGCCGTTCACCTGGAGGAGGGGGCGAGCGATTCCCTACTGGCGGCGGTGCTGGGCGACCAGCTCGACCTCGCCGTCGTGACCACGCCGCCGCCGCATCCGGACCTCGTGATCTATCCCCTTTTCGACGAGCCGATGTGGCTGTTCACCCCGCCCGACGCGTGCGCTCCCGGGACGCCCTTCGCGCTCGCCGAAGTCGTCAGGCTGCCGCTGATGATCTCGCGCCGGCCCCATGGCGTCAGGGTGGAGCTGGAGCGCCGCCTGGCCGAGGCCGGACTGTCGCCCAAGTTCGTCCTGGAGACGAATGCGTGGCAGGTGATCAGGGAACTGATCCTGTCGGGCGTCGGCTGCTTCGTCGCGTCGCGCTCGGCGCTGGAGATCGACGTGCGGGCGGGGCATCTTTCCGGCGGGCCGGTGGAGAGCTACACGGTCTCCCGCGGCCTGGTCCGGCGGACCGACCGTCCGATGAGCCGCGCGGTGATGGAGTTCGTGGCGCTCATGACGGCCGAGCGGCGGCCCGCTCAGCCGACGTAGCGCAGCGCGACGAAGCCGCCCAGGAGGAGCAGGAAGAACGCGGTCGCGAGCCAGCCGAGATTGCGCTCGATGAAGACGCGGACCGGCGGGCCGAAATACCAGACCAGCGCCGCCACCAGGAAGAAGCGGGCGCCGCGCGACACCACCGACGCCAGGAGGAAGGTGCCGAGCGCCAGCTCGGTGACGCCGCTCGCGATCGTGATGACCTTGTAGGGGAAGGGCGTGAAGCCGGCGCCGGCGACGATCCAGAAGCCCCAGGCTTCGTAGAGCTCGCTGAAGCGCTGGAACTGCGAGGCGTAGCCGTAGAGGTCGACGATCGCCTGACCGACGGCCTCCCACAGGAAATAGCCGATCGCGTAGCCCAGGAGCCCGCCCAGCACGGAGGCGGCGGTGCAGATGGCGGCGAGCCGCCACGCCCTCTCGCGCTGCGCCATCACCATCGGCAGCAGCAGCGCGTCGGGAGGCACGGGAAAGACGGAGCTTTCGATGAAGGAGACGGCCGCGAGCGCCCATGTCGCGCGCCGGTGGCCGGCGAGGCGCATCGTCCAGTCGTAGAGGGCTCGGATCACGGGGCGGGGGTCCGTCGTCGGGGCAGGTGAGTTGTGTAGCAGCGCCGGACCCCGGCCTGCAACGGCGGCGAAGGCGTGCCGCCGGATCGCGTGCGGATATCCCGGAAGGTCAGTGACCGTGGCCGAGCTTGGCGCCGGGCTTCATGACGAAGCGCCGGCCGCAATAGGGGCAGTCGACCCGCCCTTCCTTGCCGAGGGTCAGGTAGACGACCGGGTGGCCGAGCGCGCCGCCCCCGCCGTCGCAGCCGACGGTTTCCGTCTCGACCTCGATCGTCTCCAATGGCTGCATTGACCTGATCCCCACCGATCCCACATTCGTCGCGGACCTTGGCCGCGGGCCGCGCGGATGATACCTATCGCGGCACGCCAATCAACGGGATTCGCCGACACCCATGCCAGACAGCAGCTCAACCCGCCTTCCCGACAGCCCGGCACTGCCCGAATACGCGGTGGAGATCCGGCAACTCGAGAAGACGTACCGCGCTTCGGGCAAGGCGCCCGCCAAGCACGCGGTGAAGGGGGTCGACCTCGCGATCCCGCGCGGTTCCCTGTTCGGGCTGCTCGGCCCGAACGGCGCCGGCAAGTCGACCATCATCAACATCATGGCCGGCCTCGTCCTCAAGACGGCCGGCACCGTGAAGATCTGGGGGCGCGACATCGACCGGGAGGCTCGCGGCGCGCGGCTCGCGATCGGCGTCGTGCCGCAGGAGCTGAACCTCGACCCGTTCTTCACCCCGCGCGAGCTGCTGGACCTGCATGCCGGGCTCTACGGCGTGCCCGCGAAGGAGCGCATCACCGACCGGCTGCTGTCCGCGGTCGGCCTGGCCGACAAGGCGGAAGCCTATGCGCGCACGCTGTCCGGCGGCATGCGCCGGCGCCTGATGGTCGCGAAGGCCATGGTCCACTCGCCGCCGGTGCTGGTGCTGGACGAGCCGACCGCGGGCGTCGACATCGAGCTGCGCCAGATGCTGTGGGCGCAGGTGCGCGAGCTGAACCGCCGCGGCGTCACCGTGCTGCTGACGACGCATTACCTGGAGGAGGCGGAGGAGCTCTGCGACACGATCGCGATCATCAACCACGGCACCGTCGTCGCCAAGGACAGCACCGCCAACCTGGTGCGCCGGCTCGACAGCAAGGCGCTGATCGTGCATCTCGACCGCGACCTCGCGGCCGTGCCGGAGACGCTGTCGCGCTTCCAGGCCGAACTGCCGGAGCCGCGCCGCCTCGTCGTCCGCTACCAGCCCAGCGGCACCAATGTCGGCGACCTGCTCGGCGCGATCCGGGACGCGGGCGTGACGATCGCCGACCTGACGACCGAGCAGACCGACCTCGAGGACATCTTCCTGCAGCTGACGCGTGGCAGTCATGACGAAGAGCTCGGGGCGGGAACCCGTGAGCGGGCCCCGGTCCGGCCGTGACCTCGGCCGGCGCCTTGCCCGGTCGGGGCGGGCGCTGGCGCTGGGGATGGCGTCGGGGCTCGTGCTCGCCGGCTGCGCGGGGACCTTCCAGCCGATGGGAGACCCGATGGGGGCGCCGGCCGTGACGGACGGCGCCTACCGCGCGGCGGACGGCGTCGAGCTCTCGATGCGGAGCTGGTTGCCGGAGGGGAAACCGGAGGCGGTCGTGCTCGCGCTGCACGGGTTCAACGACTACTCCAACGCCTTCGACGCGCCGGCCCGCCACTTCGCGGAGAACGGCATCGCGACCTACGCCTACGACCAGCGCGGCTTCGGCGCCAACGGGCGGCCCGGGATCTGGGCCACCGCCGACACGCTGATCGCCGACCTGTACGGGGCCGTGTCCGCGCTGCGGCGGGAGCATCCGGGCGTGCCGCTGCACGTCCTCGGCGAGAGCATGGGCGGGGCCGTCGTGCTGGCGGCCATGGCCGAGCCGCCGCCGGACGGCTACCCGCCGCTCGCGACGCAGGTCGCCGGGGCGATCCTGTCCGCCCCGGCGGTCTGGGACTACGACTCGATGTCTGCGATCCAGCGGGCCGCGCTGTGGATCACGAGCCGGACCGTGCCGTGGCTGACGCTGACGGCCCCGCCGGAGCTGCGGATCGTGCCCTCCGACAACATCGAGATGCTGCGCGCGCTGGGCCGCGACCCGCTGGTGATCAAGCGCACCCGGACCGACGCGATCGCCGGCCTGACGGCATTGATGACGCGGGCCCAGAACGCGGTGCCGCAGGCCGCCGAGGTCCCGATGCTGGTGATGTACGGGCGCAACGAGCAGGTGATCCCCGCCAAGCCGATCGACCGGGCGCTGGCGGCCCTTCCCGACCGGCATACGGTCGCCGTCTACGAGAAGGGCTACCACATGCTGCTGCGCGACCTGAACGCGCGCACGGTGTGGGAGGACGTCGTCGCCTGGCTCGCCCGGCCGGGCGAGCCCCTGCCGAGCGGCGCCGACCGGGTGCCGTGGCGGGACGAGGCACGGCGCGCGGAGGCGGACTGAAAGCCCCGGCGCTCAGGCGAGCCGCAGGGCCACGACAGGCTGCGGCGGCGGTGCTGCGTCCGCGAGGGTGAAGGCCGCGCGGACCGCCTCGGCCGCCGCTTCCGCCCCCGCCTCGCTGGCGGCGTGCACGACCGCCAGCGGCGCCTCCGCGGGACCGACCCGGTCGCCCGGCCCGGCGACGTCCGTCAGCCCCACCGCGGGGTCGATCGGGTCCTGCACGCGGGCACGGCCGCCGCCGAGCCCGATCACCGCGATCCCCAACGCCCGCGTGTCGACCCCGGCGACGAAGCCGGCCTCGTCCGCGCGCACCTCGCGCCGGACCGGCGCCGCCGGAAGGATGCGGCCATGCGCCTCCAGCAGGTCCGCCGGGCCGCCGAGGGCGGCGACCATGCGGGCGAAGCGCTCGGCGGCGGAGCCGTCGGCGAGCGCGGCCCCGGCCCGCGAGCGCGCCGCCGCCAAGTCCGGGGCGAGGCCGCCCAGCAGCAGCATCTCCGCCGCGAGGTCCAGCGTCACCTCGACCAGCCGCGGCTCGGCCGACCGGCCGGTCAGCACCTCGACCGCTTCGGCGACCTCCAGCGCGTTGCCGGCGGTGCGCCCCAGCACCCGGTTCATGTCCGTCAGCAGCGCCGTGGTCGGCAGGCCCGCGCCGCGCGCCACCGTCGCGATGCTGCGGGCCAGCGCCTCGGCGTCCTCGAACCGGCTCATGAAGGCGCCGTTGCCGAACTTGACGTCCATCGCCAGGCCCTGGAGGCCGGCGGCCAGCTTCTTCGAGAGGATCGACGCCGTGATCAGGTCGATCGATTCGACGGTCGCGGTCACGTCGCGCACCGCGTAGATCGTCCGGTCGGCGGGCGCCAGGTCCGCGGTGGCGCCGATGATCGCACAGCCGGCCTCCCGCACGACCGCGCGGAAGGTCTCCAGGTCGGGCTGGGAGCGGTAGCCGGGGACGGCGTCCAGCTTGTCGAGCGTGCCGCCGCTGTGGCCGAGGCCGCGGCCCGAGATCATCGGCACGAAGCCGCCGCAGGCCGCGACGATCGGGGCCAGCACGAGGCTGACTTTGTCGCCGACGCCGCCGGTCGAGTGCTTGTCGAGGACCGGTCCCGGCAGGCCGAGCGGGCGCCAGTCCAGGACCGTGCCCGAGCGCGTCATCGCCCGGGTCAGGGCCACGCGCTCGTCGAGGGTCATGCCGCGCAGGAACACCGCCATCGCGAAGGCGGCGATCTGTCCCTCGCCGATGGTCCCGGCGACCACGCCCGCGACGAACTCCCCGATCTCGGCGTCGGCCAGGGCATGGCCGTCGCGCTTCCTGCGGATGATCTCCTGCGGCAGCATGGGTGCTTCTCTCCTCAGTAACCCGACGACGGCCCGGCCGGGCCCATGCCCAGGTCGGCCAGCAACGCGTCCAGCAGCCCGCTGGCGCCGAAGCGGAAGGTGGCGGGCGAGGCCCAGCCGGCGCCCAGGATGGCGTCGGCGAGGCCGAGATAGGCCGCGGCGGCGGCCGTGTCGCGGATGCCGCCGGCCGCCTTGAAGCCGGCCGCGGCCCCGGCGTCGCGGATCGCCGTCATCATCACGGCCGCCGCCTCCGGCGTGGCGGCCGGCTGGAGCTTGCCGGTCGAGGTCTTCAGGAAGTCGGCGCCGGCCTCCAGGGCCAGGCGCGACGCCGCGCCGACCAGGCCAGGGTCGGCGAGGCCGCCCGTCTCCAGGATCACCTTCAGCGTGCTGCCGGGACACGCCCCACGGCAGGCGCCGAGCACGGCGCGCACGGCCTGCGCGTCTCCGGCCGCCAGTGCGCGCCAGGGCATCACGACGTCGATCTCGTCCGCGCCGTCGGCGACCGCGGCAGCGGTGTCGTCCGCGACCCGCGCCGGCGGCGCCGTGCCTTCGGGGAAATTGACGACGGTGGCGATGCGCACTCCGGTCCCGGCGAGCAGGCGGCGGGCGAGCGGGACGAAGCGGGGATAGATGCACACCGCCGCGACCCGGCCGGCCGGCGTGACCGCGCGGGCGCACAGCGCCTCGATGCGTTCGTCCGTGTCGTCGTCGTTGAGGCTGGTCAGGTCCAGCAGCGGCAGGGCGCGGGCGGCGGTCTCGCGCGGGGTCATCGTCCGTACTCCTCCAGGAAGGCGACGGCGAGGCGCTCCAGGTCGGCGGCCGCCGCGGCCGCGGCGCGCAGCGTCTGGTCGTGGCTGACCTCGCCGTCGCCGATGCCGACGCCGAGATTGGTGATCACCGCCATGCCCAGCACGCGCAGCCCGCAATGGCGCGCGACGATGCATTCCGGCACCGTCGACATGCCGACCGCGTCGGCGCCGAGCGTCCGGATCATGCGGACCTCGGCCGGGGTCTCGAAGCTGGGGCCGAGGAAGGCGCAGTAGACGCCTTCGGCGAGGGGCACGCCCACGCGCCCCGCGGCTTGCGACAGCATCGCGCGCAGTTCCGGGTCCCAGGCGTCGACCATGCTCGGGAAGCGGGGGCCGAACTCGTCGTCGTTGGGGCCGACCAGCGGGTTCGTGCCCAGAAGGTTGATGTGGTCCGCGATCATCATCACCGAGCCCGGCCCGACCTCGGCGCGCAGCGAGCCGGCGGCGCAGGTCAGCATCACCGCCTCGCAGCCGATCCGCGACAAGGTGCGGATCAGCATCCGCACCCCGTCCGTGCCCTGGCCCTCGTAGGCGTGGACCCGGCCCTGCAGGCAGGCGACCTCGACCCCGCCGAGCCGGCCCAGCACCAGCCGCCCGGCATGGCCGTGCACGCCCGGGCGCGGGAAGCCCGGCAGCTCGGCATAAGGGATAGCGACCGCGTCCTCGATCCGGTCGGCGAGACCGCCCAGGCCCGAGCCGAGCACGATGCCGACCCGCGGCGCCGCGCCCGGCGCGCGCTCGCGCACGGCGGCGGCGGCCTTCTCGACCGGCATCGTCACGGCGCGTCTCCCGCCGGCCGGTCGAGGTTGTCGGGACCGAAGGAGAAGGGCAGCAGCTCGTCGAGGGTGAAGCTGCGGCGCAGCCCTTCCGGCCCGCAGACATGGATGCGGGTGTCCGGGGCGGCGAACTCGCGCAGGCGCTGGCGGCAGCCGCCGCACGGCGTGCACAGCGCGCCGTCGCCCTCGGCGCCGCCCATCACGACCACCTCGGCGATGCGCCGGTCGCCGCCGACCACCATCATGCCGATCGCCGAAGCCTCGGCGCACTGGCCCTGCGGATACGCGGCGTTCTCGACGTTGGCGGCGGCATAGAGCGCGCCGGACGCGCCGCGGATGCAGCAACCGACATGGAAGCGGGAATAGGGGGCGTGGGCGCGGCCCATGGCGTCGTGGGCCTTGGCGATCATGTCGTCGAGCGTACTCATCGCGCTCACCGTTCCTTCACGTAGGGAATGCCGCTCGCCTTCGGGGCGATGGCCTTGCCGACGAAGCCGGCCAGCAGCAGGACCGTCAGCACATAGGGCAGCATCTGGATGAACTGCACCGGGATCGTGCCGATGCCGGGCAGCACGACGCCCTGGAGGCGCACCTGGACCGCATCGGTGAAGGCGAACAGCAGGCAGGCCAGCAGCGTGGGCAGCGGGCGCCACTTGCCGAAGATCAGCGCCGCCAGGGCCAGGAAGCCCATGCCGGCCGTCATGTCGCGCACGAAGCCGGCGCCGTGGGCGGTCGAGAGATAGGCGCCGGCGATGCCGGTCAGGGCCCCGGTGATCGTGATCGCGGCGTAGCGCATCCCCGTCACCGAGATGCCGGCGGTGTCGACCGCGCTCGGGTTCTCGCCGACCGCGCGCAGGCGCAGCCCGAAGCGCGAGCGGTACAGCACCCAGGCCGAGAGCGGGACCATCAGGGCCGCGAAGTAGACGATCAGGTTGTGCCCGCTGATCAGGCCGGAATAGAGCGGTCCCAGCACCGGCACGTCGGCGAGGTCCCGCGCGAAGGGCAGGTGGATCACCTGGAAGCGGGCCTCCTGCTCCAGCAGGGGCGTCTGGCCGCCGGCCTGGAACCAGGCGAAGGCCAGCGTCGGGGCGAGGCCGGCGACCAGGATGTTGATCGCCATGCCGCTGACGACCTGGTTGCCGTGCAGCGTGATGCAGGCGTAGCCGTGCAGCCACGCCAGTGCTACGCCGGCCCCGATGGCGGCCAGCAGCCCGATCCAGGGGCTTCCGGTCACGACCGCCGCGGCCGCGGCGGCGAAGGCGCCGGCCAGCATCTTGCCCTCGAGGCCGATGTCGATGACGCCCGCGCGCTCGCAGAACAGGCCGGCGAGTGCTGCCAGCACGAGCGGCGTCGCGACGCGCGCGGTCGCGGCCATCAGGGAGACGAGGATCGGGAACAGGTCTTCCATCCCAGGGTCCTCCTCACTCGGCAGCGGCCCGGGCCTGCCTGGCCCGGTTGCGGAACGCCGCCTCGACGCGCGGGCGGAACAGGTTCTCCATCGCGCCTGCGAACAGGATCACGAGGCCCTGGATCACGACCACCATCTCGCGGTTGATGTTCGGGAAGTCGAAGGTCAGTTCCGTGCCGCCCTGGTACAGCGCCCCGAACAGCAGGGCGGCCAGCACGATCCCGATCGGGTGGTTGCGGCCCATCAGCGCCACCGCGATGCCGACGAAGCCGACCCCGCCGGTGAAGCCGAGGATCAGACGGTGATGCACGCCGAGCACCTCGTTGAAGCCGACCATCCCGGCGAAGGCGCCCGAGAGCGCCATGGCGAGGACGATGTTGCGCGCCGGCGAGATGCCGGCATAGACGGCCGCGCGCTCGTTCTGGCCGACCGTGCGGATCTCGTAGCCCCAGCGCGTGTGCCACACCAGGACCCAGAAGATGGCGCAGCAGGCGAGCGCCCACACGAAGGACAGGTTCAGCGGCGAGCGCGCGACCTCGATGCCGAACCAGCCGAGCGCCTCGTGCATGAAGGGGAGCCAGGTGCTCTGGTCGAAGGCGCGGCTCTCGGGCGACTGCTGGCCGGGGCTGCGCAGCACGTCGACCATCAGGTAGGTCATCAGCGAGGCGGCGATGAAGTTGAACATGATCGTCGTGATGACGATGTGGCTGCCGCGCTTGGCCTGGAGGATGGCCGGGACGAAGGCCCAGCCGGCACCGAACAGCGCCGCCGCCAGCACGGCGACCGGGGCGGCGGCCCACCACGGCCAGCCGCCGAGCGACAGGCCGACCAGCCCGACGCCGAGGCCGCCGATCAGGGCCTGCCCCTCGCCGCCGATGTTGAACAGGCCGCAATGGAACGCGATCGCGACCGCGAGGCCGGTGAAGACGAAGTTGGTCGCATAGTAGAGCGTGAACCCGACCGCCTCCGGATAGCCCACCGCGCCGTAGACCAGCACCTCCAGCGCCGCGATCGGGTTCTCGCCGATCACCAGGATCACGAGCCCGGAGATGACGAAGGCCGCCGTCAGGTTCAGCAGCGGCAGCAATGCGTAGTTGACCCAGCCCGGGATCTCGCCCGGCTGCCCGAAACCTTTGCCCACGGAGCCGCCTGCCATGTCGTTTCCCTGTGCGGGGCCTTGCGATGCCCCACCCGCGACCTTGCCCCGGCCCGCCGCGCGTGGCAAGGCCGCTGGCGCCCCGTTTCGTGGACGGGGCCGGGTGCTACGCGGTTCGGTGGCCCCCGCCGGTCGGGTGGATGATGGGTCGCGCTACGACCGGGCGTCGCGCCAGAAGCGGTCGACGGGGGCGACCCAGGCGTCGGTGGCGGCGAAATCCTCCTCGTCCTCGACCGCGGGGGCCGAGCGGAACGTCTCCTCGGTGACCGGCACGACGAGGGCGTCGTCCCCGGTGATCCGCACCCTCTCGACCGGGACGGCGACGATGCCGCGGCCGGGCGAGAACCAGCCGCCGCGGGAAACCAGCAGGTAGGCGGTGCGGTCGGGGGCGAGCACGAACCGCTCGGCCTCGCCGAGCCAGTCGCCGCGCGGGCTCCACACCTCGGCGCCGTCGACGTCGTCCCCGGGCCGGAGCGGGCGCGAGGCCTGGAGCCGGCCGACATGCTCCTCCCACATGCTTTCGTCCGGCAGATGCTGGTCGATGATGACCACGATCTGCTGGAGGCGCGTGGCGCAGGCGTCCTCGTTGCCGATGTCGGCGAAGGCGACGGCCTGCTCGGCCATCTCCTCCAGCGTGTCCAAGGTGTCGGGCGCGAACAGGACGCCCGGCGGGCGTTCCATGGCGGCGAGCGTCGCGATGCAGGGCGACGGCACGAGCACCTCTACGGGGGCTGCCCGGGGGGCCGACAGGGGCGCGGCCAGGGCGGCGAGAAGCAGGGCTGCGACCGGAGCGGTCAATTTCATGGCGGGGACCTCCTGCGGTCCCCAACAGCGCGAGGCGCCCGGAGGTTCACACCCGGACGGGATCGGGGCTAGGATGCCGACCCATGAAAGCCGGGAAAATCATCGGCCCGGGAGCGGGCGTGGGGGTCGGCGTGGCGATCGGCGCCGCGGTCGGGATCGCGCTGGGCGACGTCGCGACAGGCATCGGGATCGGCGTCGCGATCTGGATCGCGATGACCCTCGCGTCCCGGCGCCGGGGCGGCCGCGGGCGGTCTAATCCGCCGCCTCGGCGGTGACGCCGGCCATCATCAGGCCGAGCTGGCGCTCGTTGGCCTGGCCGGCGGGCATCTCGCCGACGAGGTGGCCGTCGAACATCACCAGGATACGGTCGGACAGGCTCATGATCTCGTCCAGCTCGACCGAGACGAGCAGGATCGCCTTGCCGGCGTCGCGCATCGCGACCAGGCGGCGGTGGATGAACTCGATCGCGCCGATGTCGACGCCGCGGGTCGGCTGCCCGACCAGGAGCACGTCGGGGTTGCGCTCGATCTCGCGCGCGAGCACCAGCTTCTGCTGGTTGCCGCCGGAGAAGTTCCCGGAGCGGAGCTGCGGGATCGGCGGGCGGACGTCGTAGTCCTTCATCTCCCGCGCGCAGCGCGCCTCGACGGCGCGCAGGTCCATCAGGACCGCCCCGTTGTAGTCGGGCGCGTCGTGGTATCCGAGGATGCTGCACTCGCTCGCGGTGAAGGCGGTGACGAGGCCGACCTTCTGGCGGTCCTCCGGGACATGGGCGACGCCGGCGCGGCGCAGGCCGCGGGCGGTGAACGCCTCGCGGTCGCGGGTGATGTCGCGGCCCTTCAGCAGGACCGTGCCCGAGGCCGGCGGCCGGATGCCCGCCAGCGTCTCCAGCAGCTCCGACTGGCCGTTGCCGGAAACGCCGGCGATGCCGACGATCTCGCCTGCCCGGACCTGGAAGCCGACGCCCTTGACCCGCGGCACGCCGTGGGCATCGACGACGGTCAGGTCGCGCGCCTCGAGCAGGACTTCGCCCGGCCGGGCCGGCTGCTTCTCGACCCGCAGCAGCACCTTGCGGCCGACCATCAGCTCGGCAAGGCGCTCGCGCGAGGTCTCGGGCGTGCGCAGATGCGCCACGACCTCGCCGCGCCGCATCACGGTGACCCAGTCGGTCAGGTCCATGATCTCGCGCAGCTTGTGGGTGATGATGACGACCGTCTTTCCCTGCTCGCGCAGCGCGCGCAGGATGCGGAAGAGGTGGTCGGCCTCCTGCGGGGTCAGGACCCCGGTCGGCTCGTCCAGGATCAGTATGTCGGCGCCGCGGAACAGCGCCTTCAGGATCTCGACCCGCTGCTGGCTGCCGACCGGCAGCTCGCCGACCACGGCGTCCAGGTCGACCTCGAGGCCGTAGTCGCGCTGGATGCGCTCCAGCGCCTCCCTCGCGCGGGCCATTCCGGGGCCGAGCGTCGGGCCGCCCTCGGCGCCCAGCAGCACGTTCTCGATCACGGTGAAGGTGTCCACCAGCATGAAGTGCTGGTGGACCATGCCGATCCCGGCGGCGATCGCGTCCCGCGGGCTGCGGATCGAGACCGGCTCGCCGTTCACCAGGACCATCCCGTCGTCGGCCCGGAGATAGCCGTAGACAATGCTCATGATCGTCGACTTGCCGGCGCCGTTCTCGCCGACGACGCCGTGGATCGTGCCGCGGCGCACCGACATCGACACGCGCCGGTTGGCCTGGTTCGTCCCGAACCACTTGTCGACGTCGCGGACCTCGAGGGCGGGCGTCATCGCCCGCACGGTGGTGTCCTCAGCCATGCCGTCCGCCCTCCCGTTCCGGTCCGTTACTGCTGGTACGGCTCCACCTTCAGGTCGCCCGCGATGATCTGCGCCTTCGCCTCCTCGACCTTCTGCTCCATCTCCGGCGTGATCAGGTCGCGGTTGTGCTCGTCGATCGCGTAGTCGACGCCGCCTTCCGCGAGACCGAGCGAGCGGACCCCGCCTTCCAGCGTGCCTTCCTGCGCGTTCTTCATGCATTCGTAGACGGCGGTGTCGACCCGCTTCAGCATCGAGGTCAGCACCGAGCCGGGATGCAGGAAGTTCTGGTTGCTGTCGACGCCGACCGAGAACTTGCCGGCGTCGTCCGCCGCCCGCAGAACGCCGAGCCCGGTGGCGCCCGCGGCCGCGTAGACGACGTCGGCGCCGCGGTCGAACTGGCTGCGCGCCAGCTCGGCGCCGCGCGCGGGGTCGTTCCAGGCCGCCGGCGTGGTGCCGGTCATGTTCTGGATCACCTCGGCGTCGGGCCGGACGTGCTTGACGCCCTGCTCGTAGCCGGTCGCGAAGTTGCGGATCAGCGGGATGTCCATGCCGCCGACGAAGCCGACCGTGCCGGTGCCGGACTTCATGCCCGCCAGCATGCCGACCAGGAACGAGCCCTCGTGCTCCTTGAACAGGATCGACTGGACGTTGGGCTGCTCGACCACGCCGTCGATGATGCAGAACTTCGTGTCGGGGAACTCCTGCGCGATCTTCTCCATGGCGGTCGCCTGGGCGAAGCCGACGCCCACGATGACGTCGGCGCCGCGCCGCGCCATGTTGCGCAGGGCCTGCTCGCGCTGGGCCTCGTTGGTGACCTCGAACTCGCGGTAGGCGATCCCGCTCTCCTCGCGGAACTGCTCGGCGCCGCGGTACGCGGCCTCGTTGAAGCTCTTGTCGAACTTTCCGCCCATGTCATAGACGATCGCGGGCTGGAAATCCTGTGCCTGCGCCGAACCGGCGCCGATGCCGGCGCCAAGGATGGTCGTTGCCGCCAGCGCGGCGAGAAGCGTCCTCATGATTCCCATTCTCTCCCTGTCCATGGGTTCGGCGAAAAGATAGCGCCGGTATTAACCCGCTTACAGGGGAAATCTTTCGTCCGGCTGAGACGTTAACGAAAGGCACGCGCGAACCGTCCCGGGAAACCACCGCCATGCGGACCCGTCAAGGACTGAGGATCCATCCCGGCGAGCAGGAGCACACCCTTGCCGAGGAACTCGCCAACGCAGTGACCCACGGCATCGGCACGCTGCTGGCGGCGGCGGCCTTCGTCCTGCTGGTCGTGCTGGGCACGGTGCACGGGACGCTGGAGCACGTGCTGGCGCTGGCGGTCTACGGCGCGACGCTGGTGATCCTCTACCTCGCGAGCACGCTCTACCACTCCGTCCGGCACCGGAGGGCCCGGCGGCTGTTCCGCCTGTTCGACCACGCCGCGATCTTCCTGCTGATCGCCGGCACCTACACGCCCTACGCCCTGATCGGCATGGGCGGGGCGGCGGGCTGGCTCCTGTTCGCGGCCATCTGGACGGCGGCGGCGGCCGGCATCGCCTTCAAGGTGATGTGCCTCGACCGGTACGAGCGCGCCTCGCTCGTCTTCTATCTCGCGATGGGCTGGATCGGGGTGCTGGCGCTGGGTCCGCTGATGCGGTCGATCGAGACGGAGGGCCTGCTCCTGCTGGCGCTCGGCGGCCTCGCCTATACCGGCGGCGTGCTGTTCTATCTTTGGGAAGGCCTGCCCTTCAACCACGCGGTCTGGCACCTGTTCGTGCTCTGCGGCAGCGCCAGCCATTTCCTGTCCATATACCTCTACGTCGCCGCGCCGAACGCCGCGTGAGTGGCGCCGGCGCCCTGATCGGCTATGATGGGCCGGCTATGATAGGCCGGCCACGACCGGACCCCACCGTTCGGGCAAGCACCAGGAGGCAGCATGATCGCCAGCATCACCGTCCCGCCGCTCATGCTGATCGGCGGCGGCTCCGTCGCCCGGATCGCCGAGGTGCTGGAGCGCACGGGCGTGAGGCGCCCGCTGATCGTCACGGACGGCTTCCTGCGCGACAGCGGCGCGCTCGCCCGGCTGACCGGCCCGCTGGAAGCGGCCGGCATTCCCCATTCCGTGTTCGCCGACACCGTCCCGGACCCCACGACCGACGTCGTCGAGGCCGGCACCCGCGTGCTCGCGGGCGGCGGGTTCGACGGGATGGTGGCGCTCGGCGGCGGCTCGCCGATCGACACCGCCAAGGCCATGGGCGTGCTCGCGGCCAATGGCGGGCGGATGCGCGACTACAAGGTCCCGAACCCGATCCCGCGCGACGGGCTGCCGGTGGTCGCGATCCCGACCACGGCGGGCACCGGCTCGGAGGCGACCCGCTTCACAGTGATCACCGACACCGAGACCGACGAGAAGATGCTGATCGCCGGGCCGGGCGTGCTGCCGCGCGTCGCGATCGTCGACTACGAGTTCACCCTGACCTGCCCGTTCCGGCTGACCGCGGATACCGGCATCGACACGCTGACCCATGCGATCGAGGCCTATGTCAGCCGGCGCGCCAACCCGTTCGCCGACAGCATGGCGCTGGCGGCCATGGGCAAGGTGTGGCGCAACCTCCGCCTCGCCTGCTTCGAGCCGTCGAACCGGCACGCGCGCGCCGAGATGATGCTGGCCGCGACCCAGGCGGGGATCGCGTTCTCGAACGCGTCGGTCGCGCTGGTGCATGGGATGAGCCGGCCGATCGGGGCCCATTTCCACGTCCCCCACGGCCTGTCGAACGCGATGCTGCTGCCGGCCGTCACCGCGTTCTCGCTGCCGGCGGCGCCGGGGCGCTACGCCGACTGCGCGCGCGCGATGGACCTCGTCCCGCCCGAGGCGGAGGACGGGGAGGCGGGGGCGGCGCTGATCGGGGCGCTGATCGCGCTGAACCGGGACCTCAAGGTGCCGAGCCCGGCGGAGTACGGCGTCGATGCCCGGCGCTACCGCGACCTAATGCCGGTCATGGCGGAGCAGGCGCTGGCGTCGGGGTCGCCCGCCAACAATCCGCGGGTCCCGAGCGCCGGGGAGATGGTGGCGCTGTACCGCGAGGTCTACACCCCCGGCGGCCTGCCGGCCTGAACTCGCCGGCCCCGGGGTGTGAGCTCGGGGGCCGTCGGGGAGGGTTAAGAATAATTAAACGGAGGGGCTGCACACTCCGCGCCGGTCGCATGGAAGGCGGAGAGAGGGCGGGTGCCGGAGGGGCTGGGCGTATTGCTGCAGGGCGTCGTTCTTGGCTTCGCCATCGCCGCCCCAGTCGGGCCGATCGGCCTGCTGTGCATCCGGCGCACGCTGCAGCACGGTCCGGCCATGGGGCTCGCCACGGGGCTGGGCGCCGCCGTCGCCGACACCTTCTACGGTGCCGTCGCCGCCTTCGGACTGCAGGCCGTCATCGAATGGATGGCCGGGCACGAAGGCCTGTTCCGGCTCTTCGGCGGCATCTTCATGCTGGCGGTCGCGATCAGGGGCGCCGTGGCGACGTCCCGGCCGCAGCCCGGCGCGGACGGGCCGCCGGACCCGGCCGGACTGGCCGCGAACTTCGCCACCGGGCTCGTCCTGACCATGGGCAACCCGCTCACGATCATGGCCTTCGTCGCCGTGCTCGCGGCGTTCGGGCTCGGCGGCCAGCTAGGCCGGTTCGACGCCGCCACTCTCGTGGCCGGCGTCTTCGCCGGCTCGGCGGCGTGGTGGCTGCTGCTGAACTCCGGCGTGGCGGTGATGCGCCACCGCATCACCGACGGCTGGTTCGCGGCGGTGAACCGCATAGCGGCCGTGCTGCTCGCGGGGTGCGGCCTCTACGCCCTCGTCACCGCCGTTCTGGCGCTGGCGTGAGTCCCGCACACCAGCCTGACCGCGTGAAGCCGGTCAGGCCGCGACCCGCTCCAGCGCGTCCTCGGCATCGAGGGTGACCGCGACCGCATGGATCACGGAGGCGATACGCACCGTGTCCTGCACGGCCTCCTTGCCGGCGCCCTTCTTCACGACCTCGCGCTCGTGGCTCTCGATGCACATCCCGCAGCCGTTGACCGCGGAGACGGCGAGCGACCACAGCTCGAAGTCCAGCTTGTCGACGCCGGGATTGCCGATCACGTTCATGCGCAGGCGGGCCGGCATCTGCGCGTAGTCCGTGGTCGAGGACAGGTGGACGAACCGGTAGTAGATGTTGTTCATCCCCATCACCGCGGCGGCCGCCTTGGCGGCGTTGAGCGCGGTCTCGTCCAGATGGTCGGCCGCGGCGGCCGTGACGGCGCGGACGAGGTCGGCGTTGCGCGCCGCGATCGCCGAGGCGACGGCCGTGCCCCAGACCTGCTGCGGGGTCAGGTTGGTGCTGTTGAAGACGTTGGACAGGTTGAGGCGCAGGTCCTTGGCGTAGTCGGGCAGCCTGGCCTTCAGCGCGTCGATCGACATCGGGCTTCTCCTCGGTTGGAAATGGGTGGGACCGCCCGCGGGGAGCGGCCCCGTCCCGGGTCAGGCGGCCTGGAGGGTTTCCTCGCCCTTCTGCCAGTTGCAGGGGCACAGCTCGTCCGTCTGCAGGGCGTCGAGGACGCGCAGGACCTCGGCCGGGTTGCGGCCGACGTTCAGGTCGTTGACCGACACGAAGCGGATGATGCCCTCGGGATCGACGATGAAGGTCGCGCGCAGGCACACGCCTTCCTGACGGTCGAGGATGCCGAGCCCCTCGGACAGGTCGCGCTTGATGTCGGCCAGCATCGGGAACGGCAGGTCCCGAAGGTCCTCGTGGTGGACGCGCCAGGCGTGGTGCACGAACTCGCTATCGGTCGACAGGCCGAGCACCTGGGCGTCGCGGTCGGCGAACTCGGAGTTCAGCCGGCCGAAGGCCGCGATCTCGGTCGGGCACACGAAGGTGAAGTCCTTCGGCCAGGCGAACACGACGAGCCACTTGCCCGCGTAGCTCTTGTCGGTGATCTGCGTGAAGGCCTGCTTGACGTCGGTGGAGACCGTCGCCTTGAGATCGAATGCCGGGAACTTGTCGCCAACGGTCAGCATGAAAAGCGCTCCATGGTGCTGAGTGAGAATTGGAATAGGTCCAAAATTGTGGGTAAAGGGTTGGGAAATCCAATAGGAAGTTCGGAACACGGTGATAGGATGCGCCGATGAGTCAGGCGATCACCCTGCGTCAGCTCCGCTACCTCGTCGCGGTCGCGGACACGCTCCATTTCGGCCGCGCCGCCGAGGCGGCCAATGTCAGCCAGCCGAGCCTGTCGGCGCAGATCCAGCAGCTCGAGGAGGCGCTGGGTGCGCAGCTTCTGGAACGCACGAAGCGCCGCGTGCTGCTGACGCCGGCCGGAGCCGAGGTCGTGGCGCGCGCGCGCGCGATCCTGGGGGCGGTGCAGGACCTGGCCGACGGCGCGCGCAGCGCCGCGCGGCCGCTGTCGGCCGACCTGCGCCTGGGCGTGATCCCGACGGTCGGACCCTATCTGCTGCCCCGGGTGCTGCCGGCGCTGCGCGAGGCCCATCCGCAGCTCCGCCTCTATCTGCGCGAGGAGCAGACGGAACGGCTGATCGACCGGCTGAAGGCGGGAGAGGTCGACGTGCTGCTGCTGGCGCTGCCGCTGGACGAGCCGTCGCTGGACTGCGTGGCGGTCTACGACGAGCCGTTCGTCGTGGCCCTGCCGGCCGGCCATCGGCTCGCCGCGTCCGACCGCCTGACCGAGCGCGACCTCGCGGGCGAGCGGCTGCTGCTGCTGGAGGAGGGGCATTGCCTGCGCGACCAGGCGCTGGCGGTGTGCCGCTTCAGCGCGCCCGGCGACCGCGACACCTTCGCCGCCACCTCGCTCGACACCGTGCGCGAGATGGTCGCGAGCCGCATCGGGGTGACCCTGCTGCCTGCGCTTTCCGTGACGGGGGCGACGGCGCCCAACGGCTCGGTCGAGATCCGGCCCTTCGCCGACCCGGTGCCGAGGCGCCGCATCGCCCTAGTCTGGCGCCGGGAGGCCGCGCGCGGCGCCGAGTTCCGCATCCTCGCCGACTTCCTGCGGACCCATCTGCCGCCGGGGGCGCAGCCGGTGCAGGAGATGG
>NZ_DASYHS010000240.1:0-41086 GCF_035998295.1 Arenibaculum sp.
GCCGGCCTTACTGGCCGGCCTTACTGGGAGGTCACCGGCTCGTCGGGAACGGCCTCGATGGCCTCCTCGGTCTGCTCGAGCGCGTCCTCGATCACGACGCTGGGCTCCTCGACGGCGCCGCCCACGGCGGTATCCTCGACCACGGGCTCCTCGACGACCTCCGGTTCGACCGCGACCGGCTCCTCCACCGGCTCGCCGACCGTGGGATCGCCCACGACCGGAGCATCGACCGGCTCCTCGATCGCCCCTTCCTCGACGACGGGCGGTTCGACCACCACCTCCTCCTCGGCGACCTCGTCGTCGCCGCAGGCCGCCATCAGCGGCAGGATGATCGCGAAGGCCGCGAGGCGCGGCAGGCTCCGCATCCAGGCCGGCATCAACTTTTCTTCCATGACTCAGTTCCTCGTGTCTCGGTTGGCGTGTGCGGCGGGATCAGTTGCCTTCCGGGCCGACGAGCGCGTTCTCCGCCTCGCCATACTCGAACTCGGGCGCCTGGGCGATCTGGTCGGCCGACTGGGCCACGATCAGCCGGCGGTTCGCCTGGTCGAGCTGCGCCTCGGCCGCCGGCACCCGGACGAGATGCCCGCCGAGTTCGGTGCCCAGGACGATCACGATGGCCTCGACCAAGCCGTCGTCGGAGACGAGGATGTCGTTGACCGAACCGATCGCCTCGCCGGCATCGGACTGGACCTCGCTGCCGATCACCTGGAGGGCCTGCTGCTCGGTCCAGACGGCTCCCTGCGCCTGGGCCGCGCCCTGCTGACCGATCTCGACCTGCGGCCGGGCCTGCTCGACCATCACCTGCGGCTGGGCCTGCTCGATCTCGACCTGGGGCTGGGCCTGCTGGACCGCGACCTGGGGCTGGACCTGCTCGACCTGGACCTGCGGCTGGGCCTGCTCGACCTCGACCTCGGGCTGCGGCATCTCGACCGCGACCTGGGGCCGGACCTGCTCGACCTGGATCTCAGGCTGCGGCACGTCGACGGAAACCTGCGGCTCCGGCTGGCTCACCTGCACCTCGGGGCGCGGCATCTCGACCTGCACCTGCGGCTGCGGCTGTTCGACCGCGACCTGGGGCTCGGCCATGTCGACCTGGACCTGCGGCTCCGGCTGCTGCACGGAGACCTGCGGTTCCGGCATCTGGACGGCGACCTGCGGGGTGCCCGGCTGGACCTGCACCTGCGGCGGCGGCTGTTCGACCGCGACCTGGGGCTGGGCCTGCTGGACCCGGATCTGCGGCTCGGCCTGTTCGACCTGGACCTGCGGCTGGCCCTGGTCGACGGCGACCTGCGGCGGGGGCTGGTCGACCGCGATCTGCGGCTCGCCCTGCTCGATGATGATCTCCGGGTCGCGCACCTGGACGGTCACCTCCGGCTTGAACTGCCGGATCGTGATCTCGGGCGGGAACTGGCGGACGATGATCCGCGGCGCCGGCTCCTGCACCGTGATCTGGGGCGCGACCTGCTCGACCCGCACCTGCGCCTCGGGCTGCTGGACGCTCACCTGGGCCTCCGGCTGCACGACCTCGACCTGCGGCGCCGGCTGGTCGAGCACGACCTGGGCCGCCTGCTCCTGGACGAAGACCTCCAGGCCCGCCTCCGCCTGTCCTTGCGCGGCGAAGCGCTCGGCCTCGCCGAAGGCGACCTCGCTCTCCTCCTGGGCCGCCACGTCCTGGCCCTGGATCGCGACGAGAGAGCGCTCGACCTGCGCCTGCGCCTGCTCGAACGCCTGGACGGCTTCGTCGCTCTGCTGGACCTCCGGCAGGTCGACGACGACGACCAGCGCGTCGCGCAGCTCAATCAGCGCCTGCTCGACGTCCTCGCGGGCCTGTTGGACCTGGTCCTGGGCACCGGCTTCGCGCGTCTGGCGGAGCGCGTCGTAGGACTGGCGCAGCGAATTGCGGGCCTGCTCCAGCCGCTGCTGCGCGGCTTGGACCTGGTTCTGGCCCTGCTGCATCTGGACCTGACCGCCGGCTGCTGGCGCCTGCCCACCGGCTTGCGCCATGACCGCACCGGGGCAGGTCAGGGCCAGCAGGGTGGCGGCCGTCGCAAACAGATGGATCCGCATCGAAAATCTCCCCAAGTAATCTGCCCCAACGAATTCGCCGACGGGTCCTGTCTCGGCCGCCGACGCACCGACAACCGAACGGATGGAGATCGGTTCCGCCCGGAACGGAGAAGACCTGAAGCGGATGGGGAATACAGGGGGCACGAAAGCGCAGCGATGCGCGCGCGGGAGACTGGCCGGGGAATGTACAACGCCGTCCGGCGACACCCGGCCCGACAGGGGACGGACGGATCTATCCTTGGGCGTCGGGACGGCGGCGCAGGTATCCGGTGACCGCGACCTCGTCGAGCAGGATGCCTTCGCGCCGGCTCCGGCGCTGGCGTTCGCGCCGGTCGCGGCCCTCCTGGGCCAGCTCGTAGCGCTTCAGCTCCTGGAACGCGTCGGCCACCTCGTCGGTGGCGACGGCGATCTGGGCGTGGATCTGCGCGACCGACTGCTCGAGCCGCCGGCGCCGCTCGATCGCGACCTGGGCGAAGCCGGCATAGCTGAAGGCGACGTCCGCGGAGTTGCGGGCGGCCTCCTGCTCGCGCGAGACCTCGGCCTCGAGGCGCGCCTTGTCCTCCTCCAGCCGGTCCGCCAGCGCCTGCAGGTCGGCGAGCGCCCTGCGCTTCTCGTCGAGCTGCCAGCGGTGGAGCCGGATCAGCGTGTCGAGCTCGCTCATGGCCAGGGCTCACCCAGGACGGCCGCGAGCTGCGCATAGCCGGACGCGAGGTCGGACACCTCGTTCTTGTCCTGGCGCAGGAACGCCTCCAGCGGCTCGTGGAACTGGATCGCCTCGTCGACGAGGGGGTCCGACCCGCGGCGGTACGCCCCCAGGCGGATCATCTCGGCCATGTCGTCGTAGGTCGCCATCAGGCGGCGGGCGCGGGTCACGATCCGGTTCTCGTCGTCGGTGTTGCAGGCCGGCATGGTGCGCGAGACCGAGCGCAGGACGTTGACCGCGGGATACCGCCCGCGCTCGCCGATCGCGCGCTCCATCACGATGTGGCCGTCGAGGATGCCGCGCACGGCGTCGGCGATGGGCTCGTCGTGGTCGCCGCCTTCGACCAGGACCGTGAAGATCCCGGTGATGTCGCCCTCGCCGCGGACGCCGGGCCCGGCCCGCTCGAGCAGGCGCGGCAGCTCGGCGAACACGGTCGGCGGATAGCCCTTGGTCGTCGGCGGCTCGCCGGCCGACAGCCCGATCTCGCGCTGGGCCATGGCGAAACGGGTCACGCTGTCCATCATGCACAGCACCTGCAGGCCGCAGGCGCGGAAATACTCGGCGACCGCGAGCGTCAGATAGGCCGCCTGGCGGCGCATCAGCGGCGGCTCGTCGGAGGTCGCGACCACGACGACGCTGCGCGCCATGCCCTCGTGCCCGAGGTCCTCGGAGATGAACTCCTGCACCTCGCGGCCGCGCTCGCCGATCAGGCCGATCACCGACACGTCGGCGGAGGTGCTGCGCGCCAGCATGGACATCAGCACCGACTTGCCGACGCCCGACCCCGCGAAGATGCCGACGCGCTGCCCGCCGCACATCGACAGGAAGGTGTTGAGCGCCCGGACGCCGAGGTCGATCTTGCCGCCCACCCGCTTGCGGGCGTGCGCGGGCGGGGGTGCGGCCCTGATCGGGAAGCCGGCCGGCCCGTGCGACAGCGGCCCGCCGCCGTCGATGGGCTCGCCCAGCGCGTTGAGGACGCGGCCGAGCCAGCTCCGGTCGGGATGGATCTCGGCCTGCCCCGACGCCAGCTCGGCCCGGCAGCCCAGCCCCACGCCCTCCAGCGTGCCGAGCGGCATCAGCAGGGCGCGGCCGGCGCGGAAGCCGACGACCTCGCAGGGCACCGCCCTGTTGCCCCGCGCGATGACGTTGCAGCGGTCGCCGATCGACAGCATCCGTTCGATCCCGCCGATCTCGACCAGCAGCCCGAGCACGGCCGTGACGCGACCGAAGAATCGCAGGTCGGGAAGGCGATCAATTTCGTTAACGAAACGGCTTTGCACGGGCTGCACGATGGTTTATCAGTACGTGTATTAACCCTACTGGGCGCGTCGGGACGGGCGCGCCCGGACTGGCTGCATCTTGGGGAAGAATGCTTAAGTTTGCGTAAAGTTGACCGGCGTTGGCGTTAAGCTGAATCGTCTGTTAATAGCCGCAAGAACGGGTTATAGTTAGTTGAGGTCAAGGTCCTACAACGTCGGGATGCCGCTATGAGAGTTCTGCTGGTCGAAGACGATTCGTCGGTCGCCAAGAGCATCGAACTTATGCTTCAGTCGGAAGGGTTCATCGTGGACTCGACGGATCTCGGCGAAGACGGCTTGGAGATCGGAAAGCTCTACGACTACGACATCATCATCCTCGACCTGATGCTGCCGGACATCGACGGCTACGAGGTCCTGAGGCGACTGCGCTCCGCGCGGGTCACGACGCCGATCCTGATCCTGTCCGGCCTCTCGGAACTGGATCACAAGATCAAGGGGCTCGGCTTCGGCGCCGACGACTACCTGACCAAGCCCTTCGACAAGCGCGAGCTGATCGCCCGCATCCAGGCGATCGTCCGGCGCAGCAAGGGCCATTCCGACAGCGTCATCCGCACCGGCCGCCTGACCGTGAACCTGGACACGCGCACGGTCGAGGTCGACAGCCTGCCGCTGCACCTGACCGGCAAGGAATACGGCATCCTCGAGCTGCTGAGCCTGCGCAAGGGCACCACGCTGACCAAGGAGATGTTCTTGAACCATCTCTACGGCGGCATGGACGAGCCGGAGCTGAAGATCATCGACGTCTTCGTGTGCAAGCTGCGCAAGAAGCTCGCGACGGCGACCAGCGGCGAGAACTACATCGAGACGGTGTGGGGACGCGGCTACGTGCTGCGCGACCCGCACGAGGACGCCGCCGCCGTCCCGCCGCCGCCGGCGGCCCGCATTCCGGCCCAGGCCGCGGGCTGAGCCGCACGCCCCTGCCCTGACGAACGGCGCCGCCCCCGGGCGGCGCCGTCGCGCATTCCGGGTTCCCACCCCGCCCGTCCGCGCTTGCCCCTGCGTGCAGGGCATGTTTCCCTGTCGTCTCGACCGCGCCAGGGGAAACAAAGACATGCCCGTCAGAGACCGCATCCGCGAACTGCAGCCCGAGATCGCCGCGTGGCGGCGCGACCTGCACGCCCATCCCGAGCTCGCCTTCGAGGAATACAGGACCAGCGACTTCGTCGCCGCCAAACTCGAGGAGTTCGGCCTCGAGGTCCACAGGGGCCTGGGGCGCACCGGCGTCGTCGGCGTTCTGCGTGCCGGGCGCGGCGGCAACCAGGCGATCGGCCTGCGCGCCGACATGGACGCCCTGCCGATCCAGGAGGCGAACGAGTTCGCGCACCGCTCGACCGTGCCCGGCAAGATGCACGCCTGCGGCCATGACGGGCACACGGCGATGCTGCTGGGCGCCGCCAAGTACCTGGCGGAGACGCGCGGCTTCGACGGCACCGTCAACTTCATCTTCCAGCCCGCGGAGGAGAACGAGGGCGGCGGGCGCGAGATGGTCCAGGACGGCCTGTTCGAGCGCTTCCCCATGGCCGCGGTCTACGGCATGCACAACTGGCCGGGCATGCCGGTCGGGCAGATCGGCGCCATGCCGGGCGCCGTGATGGCGTCGATGGACAATTTCGAGGTGGCCGTCCGCGGCCTCGGCACCCATGCGGCGATGCCCCATCTCGGCCGCGACCCCGTCGTCGCGGCGGCCAACCTCGTCGGCACGCTGCAGACCGTGGCGAGCCGGACCATCGCGCCGACCGACGCCGTCGTCGTCAGCGTCACCCAGTTCCACGCCGGCGACACCTGGAACGTGATCCCGCAGGAGGTCGTGTTGCGCGGCACGGTGCGCACCCTGAGCCCGCAGGTCCAGGAGCGCATGGAACCGGCGCTGAAGCGCATCTGCGACGGCGTCGCGCTCGCCTGCGGGGTCGAGATGACGCTCGCCTACCACTACGGCTATCCCGTGACCGTCAACTCCGAGACCGAGACCCGGTTCTCCCGCGAGGTCGCCGGCGCGGTGGTCGGCACGGACAACGTCCGGATGGACCTGTCGCCGAGCATGGGCGGCGAGGACTTCGCCTTCATGCTGAAGGAGCGGCCGGGCTGCTACGTCTGGGTCGGCAACGGCCCGGCGGAGGGCGGCTGCATGCTGCACAACCCGCGCTACGACTTCAACGACGATGCGATTCCGGTCGGCGTCGGCTACTGGGCCGAGCTGGTGGAACGTGCCCTGCCCGGCCGCTGATACGGCACTGTTTACTTTATATCGAAATCAGAGTATCCCGGAGCTGCAATGCTACCGGAAGACGTATCCCATTATGTCTTCATGCGGTGACGGGGGCGGGGATGAGGTTTCGGAAGGTCTTCTCCATGTCGGCGGTGCTGGGGTGCGCCTTCCTGGCGGCCTGCACGACCACGAAGAGCGAGGTGGCCTTCCGGCCCATCGGCGCGGAAGAAGCGCGTATCGTCCTGCAGGCGCCGGCCTTCGCGGAGGCATCCCGGCGACACCTCGTCCACGAGGAAAGCCGCAACGGCAATCGCACCGAGCTCCTCGTTGCTTGGACGGAGACCTACCGGCTCGAAGCCGTTCTCCACAACGCCGGGCCTGACCACGTCTGGAAGACCGTCAAGACGGACCCGCGGGAATTCCTGGCGGAATGGCGCTCCTTCAAGGACCTGGACTTCGATGTCGAAAGGAAGCAGAAGGTCAAGACGCCCATCGGCTTCATCGACGTATGGCGGGTATCATCTTCCAGCCTTCGGTGCGCTACCTGGAACCACTACCTGGACCGGCGCCATGGCGTCGACTTCTATGGCGGTCGGTTCATGGGGTATTTCTGCCGGAACGCACTCAGGGGGCTTTCCGACGAAATGGTGATACGCACCATGGAAGGCTTCGGCCTGCGCGGCTCGGGCCGGCCGCTTCCCGCCCCGCTTCCTACCGGCACACCGACGTGAAGCGGCCGGTTCCTTGAACGCCGGAGCAGGAGAGGGAAGGCTCAGACGGCGGCGGCGCGCACCGCCGCCGGGCTGTTGATGACGTAGAGGCCGCGCTGGTCCTCCATCGGCTTGAACTTCTCCGTGATGCCGAGGACCGTCTCGGCTCCGCCCAGGTAGAGCACCCCGTCCGGAGCCATCTGGCGGGAGATCCCCTCCAGCACCCGGGCCTTGGTCGGCTGGTCGAAATAGATCAGCACGTTGCGGCAGAACACGACGTCGAACTGGCCCAGCGGCCCCAGGTCACCGAGCAGGTTGAACTCGCGGAACTGCACCATGGAGCGCAGCTTGTCGCTGATCTGCCATTTGTCCCCGACCTGGGTGAAGTTCTCCACCAGCAGCTTGATCGGCAGCCCGCGCTGCACCTCGAACTGGGTGTAGACGCCGGCCCGGGCGCGCTCGACCATCTCGCTGGACAGGTCGGTCGCGACGATCTCGACGCGCCACCCCGCGAGCCGGACCGTCTCCTTCTGGAGCAGCATGCACAGGGAATAGGGTTCCTGCCCGCTCGAACACGCGGCCGACCAGATCCGGATGGTGCGGCGCGTCGCGCGCGCCTCCAGCATGCGCGGCAGCACCACCTGGAGGAACTGGTCGAACGGCTTCTGGTCCCGGAAGAAGGAGGACTCGTTGGTGGTCATCGCCTCGGTGACGTGGCGCAGCAGCGCCTCGTCCTTGCGCGTGCGGATCGTGTTGGCGAGGTCCTCCAGGCCCTTCATGTTCCACTTGCGCGCGACCGGCATCAGGCGCGATTCCAGCAGGTAGGCCTTGTCGCGCGACAGGACGAGCCCCGACCGCTGCCTCAGCAGCGTGCTGAACATGTCGAAATCCTCGACCTTCATGCTGCCGTCCTCGTGGAAAACCTGCGGATGGCCGGGCCGATTTCCTTGAGCGGCAGAACGGCGTTCGCGATGCCGGCATGGGCGACCGCGCCGGGCATCCCCCACACGACGCTGGTCGGCTCGTCCTGCGCGACCACCATGCCCCCGGCCTCCGCGATCTCGGTGCAGCCGCGCATGCCGTCCTGGCCCATCCCGGTCAGGATCACCGACAGCGTGCGGCGCCCATAGATGCGCGCGATGCTGCGCATCATCGGGTCGACGGAGGGGCGGCAGAAATTCTCCGGCGGTTCCTTGTTGACCGACAGCGTCACCGAAGCCCCCCGCTGGACCAGCACCATGTGGAAATCGCCGGGCGCCAGATAGATGCGCCGCCCCGTCAACGGCTCGCCGTCCTTCGCCTCGGCGCAGGGGATGCCGCATTGCCGGGTGATGTGCTCGGCCAGGATGGTCGTGAACGTCGCCGGCATGTGCTGCGTCACGAGGATGGGCTGGATCGGCCCGTCCTTGAGATGCGACAGCACCTCGAACAGCGCCTGGGGCCCGCCGGTCGAGCTGCCGATGGCGATCACGTCGGGGTGGAAGAGCGGCGGCATCGGCCGCAGCGTCACCGGGGCCGGAACGGCCGGCTTGCGGATCGCGGGTGCCACGACCGGCCGGTCCGCGCGTACGCCCGGGCGGTTGCGCGACCCGGCGCGCCGGGCGCTGGCGGCCAGGACCTTCACCTTGGCCGCGAGGTCGCGCTTGAACTGGTCGGCAGCACCCAGTTCGCGGGTGGAGGTCGGCTTCGCGACGTAGTCCGCCGCGCCGGCCTGCAGCGCCTTGATGCTGATCTCCGCCCCGCGCTGGGTCAGGGTCGACGCCATGATGATCTTCACCGCCGGGTCGATCGCGATCAGCTTGGGAATGGCCGTCAGGCCGTCCATGACCGGCATCTCGATGTCCAGGACGATGACGTCGACCGCCTGGCGCTGCAGGGCGTTGACCGCCATCTGCCCGTCGCCGACGGACGCGACGACGCGCAGGTCGGGGTCTCCCTCGAGCGCCCGCGTGAGCAGGCCGCGGATCACCGCGGAGTCGTCGACCACCATCACGCGGTAGGGGTCGTCCGGCGAAGCGGTCGAGCTGTGGGGATGCATTGTCGGCCTGCTGTATCGGTCGTGACGGCCCGACCTCTAGATGAGGCCGACCTGCGCGAACTTGGTCTGGATGATGTCGCTGTCGAAGGGCTTCATGATGTATTCGTTGGCGCCGGCCGACAGCGCCTCCTGGATGTGCGCGAGGTCGTTCTCGGTCGTGCAGAACACGACCTTGGGCTGGTCCCCCCCTTCCATCCGGCGCAGCCGGCGCAGGAACTCTATGCCGGTCATCACCGGCATGTTCCAGTCGAGGAGGATCGCGTCGGGCATGTCCTTGAGGCAGTGGTCCATGGCCTGTTTGCCATCCTCGGCCTCGGCGCAGGCGAACCTCAGCTCCTCCAGGATCTTGCGGGCAACCTTGCGCACGACGCGGCTGTCGTCAACGACCAGGCACGATTTCATCTAGGGAACCCCGAGCGGCGAGGAGGGCGGCGGCGCCGTCCCTTCACACCACCTCCAGATTGGCGAAGTTGAGGAGCCGCGGCACGTCGAGGACGACGAGCAGCGTGTCGTTCAGGCGGTAGATCCCGGTGGAGAGATCGCGCCAGCGCGGGTCCATCGTCGCGGGGTTCCGCTCGAACTCGTCCGAGGAAAGGGACAGCACCTCGCCGACGCTGTCCACCATCAGCGAGTAGAGCTCGCCGCGGTGGTCGACGACGATGCTCATGCCGGGCTTCTCGCGGTCGCGGGCCGGCAGCCCGAGCCGCAGCCGGACGTCGACCGCGGTGACGATCCGCCCGCGCAGGTTCAGCGATCCCGCGACCTCCGGCGGCGCCAGCGGGATGCGGGTGATCCGCTGGTGGCCCAGGACGTCCTGGACCTGGAGCACGGGGATGCCGAACAACTGGTTCGAGATCGTCATGGTCACGAAATCGTCGTTGCCGACGGCGAGCGCGACTTCGTGCTTGCCCTTGGTGGCTGGAAGATTGGCACTCATGCGGCACCTTTGGCTTCAGCGAGGGTCTGCGAGAGCGTGTACAGCAGCGCGTCGCGGTCGAACTTCGCGACGTAGTCCGTGAAGCCCGCCTGGCGGCCCCGGTCGAGGTCGCGGGCGCTGGCATGGCTGGACAGAGCGACCAGGGGCACACCGGCCCAGCGCGTGTCGCGGCGCAGCGCCTCCGCCAGCTCGAACCCGTTCATGCCCGGCATCTCGATGTCGGAGACGATGACGTCGAAGTCCTCTCCGGCCTCGCACAGGCCGAGCGCCTCGTCCGCGCTTTCGACCGCGGTGACGTCGTAGCCCGCGACCGAGAGCAGCGGCGAGAGCAGATTGCGGAAGAAGACGCTGTCGTCGACCAGGAGCACGCGGTTGACGCGATCCTCCTCGTAGCCTTCCAGCTTGGCCGCCCCGAACCAGTCCTTGTAGGCGCGGGTCAGGTAGAACCCGGCGTCGATCACCTCGGTCGCCTTGCCGGCGATGATCGCGCTGCCCATCAGCCCCGGCCGCTCGTGCGTCAGCTCCACCTTCATGCGGTCCTCGACGATGTCGACGATCTCGTCGACCACGAGCCCCATCGACCGGTCGCCGTCGGCGAAGACCAGCACCGGCTGGCGGCCTTCGGGGCGCAGCGCGAAGCCGGGGTCGATCGGCACCAGCGGCATCAGCTTGCCGCGGTACTGGACCACCGGCTGGCCGTTCGAGATCTCGACCGTCGACAGGTCGATGTCCTCGAGGCGCGCGACCAGCGAGAGCGGCACCGCCTTGGGCGCCACGTCGCCGGCCCGGAACAGCAGGAGCGCCAGCTTGTCGTCCTGGCGCGCGGCGTGGGCCACCGCCGCCTCGCGGGCCGCGACCCCTTCGCTGATCCGCAGCTCGCCGGTCGCGGACGCGATGCCGTTCGGGTCCAGGATCATGATCACCGAGCCGTCGCCCAGGATCGTGTTGCCCGAGAACATCTCGATGTGGCGCAGGATCGGCGCCACCGGCTTCACCACGATCTCCTCGGTGTCGAACACGCGGTCGACGATGATGCCGAAGGTGTAGGTGCCGACCTGGGTCACGACGATGAAGGTTTCCTCCTGGGCCGCCTCGTCCCCCAGCTTCAGGAGGCGCTGCAGCGAGACCAGCGGCAGGAGGCGGTTGCGCAACCTAAGGACCGGCGTGCCGTTGATCCGCTCGATGGTGTGCTCGCTGTCGGCGGCGGCGCGCACCAGCTCGACCACGCTGATCTGCGGGATGGCGAAGCGCTCGCCCGCGCATTCGACGATGAGGGCGGAGACGATGGCGAGCGTGAGGGGGATCTTGATGACGAAGTTCGAGCCCTTGCCGAACTGCGACTTCATCTCGATCGTGCCGCCGATCTTCTCGATGTTGGTCTTGACCACGTCCATGCCGACGCCGCGGCCGGAAACGCTGGTGACCTTGTTCGCGGTCGAGAAGCCCGGCTTCATGATGAACTGGGCGATCTGCTGCTCGGACATGCCGACCAGATCGGCCTCGGTGACGAGGCCGTTCGCGATCGCCTTCTGCTTGATCCTCTCGAGGTCGAGGCCGCGGCCGTCGTCCGAGATCTCGATGATGATGTGGCCGCCCTCGTGGTACGCGTTCAGCGTGATGCGGCCGGTTTCCTGCTTGCCCGCGCGCAGCCGGTCGACCGGCGTCTCCAGCCCATGGTCGGCGGAATTGCGCACCATGTGGGTGAGCGGGTCCTTGATCAGCTCGAGCACCTGGCGGTCGAGCTCGGTCTCGGCGCCGAGCATCTGCAGGTCGATCTTCTTGCCCAGTTCGTGGCAGAGGTCCCGCACGAGGCGCGGCAGCTTCGCCCAGGCGTTGCCGATGGGCTGCATGCGCGTCTTCATGACGCCTTCCTGCAGCTCCGAGGTGACGTGGTTCAGCCGCTGCAGGGGAGCGGCGAACTCGCTCTCCTTCTGGCTGCGCAGGATCTGCAGGAGCTGGTTGCGGGTCAGGACCAGCTCGGAGACCATCGTCATCAGGTTCTCGAGCAGGTCGACGTTGACGCGGATCGTCTGGGCCGCGACCGCGGATTCCTTGGTGCCGTCGCGCAGCTCTTCGGCCGTCGGCCCGCCCTGCGGCCCCGAGGCCGCCGGCCGGGCGACCGGCGCGGGCTCGGCGGCGTGCTCGTGCACGACGAGGTCCTTCGCCGCGGCCGTCACCGCCTTCGCGACGGAAGCCGTCGCCGCCGCGACGACCGGCTCGAATTCCGGCTCGGGCTCGGGCTCCGGTTCCGGCTGGGGGGCGGGCGCCTGCGCCTGCGCGCCGCCGGAGGGCTCCCGGCCCTCGGCGATCGCGTTCAGCCGGGCGATCAGATCCACGTCGTCGCCGGCCGGCTCCGCCTCCGTCTGCTCCAGGACCGAGAGGATGAGCTTGATGGTGTCGAGCGACTGCAGGATCGCCGACACCGCGCCGGGGGTCACCTTCAGCTCGCCGTCCCGGAACTTGCCCAGGACGTTCTCCGAGGCGTGGGCCACCTGCTCCAGCCTCGGAAGGCCGAGGAAGCCGCAGGTCCCCTTGATCGTGTGGACCAGCCGGAAGATGTTTCCGAGCAACTCCGGGTTGTTGGGATTCTGCTCGAGGCGGACGAGTTCCACGTCGAGCACAGCGAGGTTCTCGTTCGTTTCCGTCAGGAACTCGCTGAGCAGATCATCCATGTCGAAGCCCCCACATCCCCATCGACGAACCGCATCCTTTTCCGTACCAGGGCCGGAAGCGGCCGGGCCGGCGGATGCGCTCGGAACGGTTCCAACCTCGCAAACACTGATTAAGAGTCCCTTACCCCGAAATCGCAGACCCGGAGCCACCGGAAAGGAGCAGTCGCATGGACGAAGCCCGGATCGCAGAGGAACTGCGCGCCAAGGTTGTTCTTCTGAACGAAGCCATGGCGGAGGCCGCCCGCGCGGGGCTGCGCGTCGAACTGCACACGAGCGCGCACCAGACCGCGGCGGGCGAAGCGATGCCCGTGCTCGACGTCGTCGTCTACAAGCGCCTTTGAGGCGGCTCAGGGGTTGAGCCGAAGCTCCAGGCGCTCCGTGCCCGGCACGACGTCCAGCCGGAAGCCGTACGAGGCGGCGAAGCTGCCGGTCGCGAAGGCATGGACGGTCCGCGGGCTCAGCGCATCGACCGCGACCGAACCTTCGAGCGCTGCGCGCGTTTCCGGCCGCAACCCGGCCGCGCGGCCTTCGGCGACCACCGAGGGCCCCCCGCCGTCGGCATCGACGCGCAGGGTGCCGCCATAGGCGAGCGCCTCCTCCCCCAGGACCAGGAGATTGAGGAGCATCTTCGCCGCGCCGCGCCGTTCCGCCAGCGCATCGGGCAGCCGCCCGGGGGGCCAGTCCAGCGAGATCTTCCCGCCCGTGAAATAGGCCGACGCCGCCTGCTGGGCATCCGCGAACCCGGCGGTGCCGCCGGCGCCGGCGGCCCCGTAGGCGAGCCGCAGCAGCCGCAGGCGCCGCGCCGCCTGCCCGGCGCTGTGGGCGATCAGGGCGATCGCCTCGTCGGTCATGTCTTCGCCCATCTCCTCGATGAGTTCGACACCGTTGTTGATCGCGCCGATCGGACTCACCAGTTCATGGCAAAGCCGCGAGCACAGCAGCTCGGCGACGCGTATGTCCATGTCGATCGTCACGTGCGTCAGGCTCCGTCTTGCGGGAAGATCCACGATATGACCGTGAACGGCACCTCAAGGTTTACCTACACCGCGGCCGAGAGCAACCCCAACGATGGCTGACCCGTTTCTTGTTCCAGGCGCGCGCGTGCGCCTGCCCGGCCGGCCCGACTGGGGCCTCGGCCAGGTCCAGTCCGTGATCGGATCGCGCGTCACCGTCAATTTCGAGCACGGCGGCAAGCAGCTCCTGAACGCCGCGGCGGTCGACATCGACGTCGTCGATCCCGAGACGGAGTGAGCGGCGTCAGCGGTTGAACAGCCCCCGCAGGGTCTGGAGAGGATCGGCGGGTGCCGCGGGCGCCTCTCCCGCAGCGCCCTCCGCGGGCGCCCCGCCGGCAGGGACGTCCCCGGCGGGCGCACCGCCGAGCCCCTCGAGCAGGCGCCGGACCGCATCCTCCGGCCGGCCGCCCTCGACCGCGTCCCGCAACTGGTCGACCTGCCGGCCGATCGCCGCCGGGTCGCGGACCGCCTCGCGGGCGAGTGCGGCCAGGTCGGGGGCGAAGGAGAGATCGTCGAAGGTGCCGCGCACCAGGATCGGCACGGCCAGTCCCGAGCGATCCTCCCGGCCGCCCTGCCCCTCGATGTCGGCGACGAGCCGGGGCGTCAGGCGCATGTCCACCGTGCGGGCCCGCAGGTCGACGCTTCCCTCGCCCGACATCCGGACCAGCGGCGCCAGCATGCGCAGGTCGCCGGTCCGGGCGACGCCGTCGACGACCTCGAACCCGGCGCCGAGTTCGGCGAAGTCGGTCCTGGGCGGCGCTTCGCCGTCCGGGGCCGGCTCGCCCCGGACGGTCGCGAGCGCGTTGCGCAGCATCGCCGCGATATTGACCCCCTCGACGGCGCCGTCGGTGAACAGCAGCGAGCCCGTACCGTCGAGATCGGCCAGCATCGCCTCGTCGGACGCCCCCGCCGCGCGCAGCGCGGCCGTGCCCTGCATCGTCCCCGACAGCCGGTCGAAATCGGCCAGGGCGACGAGCAACGGGTGGGCCTGGACGGCGGACAGCCGCAGGTCCAGCTCGGCCCGGGGCACGTCGGCGGAGCCGTCGAGCAAGGCGCGCGCCGCGACCGTCCCGTCCAGCAGGGGCGTGTCGCCGAGCACCAGGGCGAGCCGTCCGGCGGAGAGGTCGACCGACAGCGAGGTCGGCCCGCTCTCCACGCCGCTGGACGCGATCGCGTCCGCGGCAAGGTCCAGATCCGCGTCCACGGCGCGCAGGAAGCCGAGGTCGATCGGGACGGGTGCGCGCGCCTGGGCGGGGGCCTCGGTCTGCGCCGGCGGAGCGGCCGGCGCGGCCTCGGACGGAGCGGCTTCGGACGGCTGGGCCGTGCCGGCCGCCGCGCGCAGCCGGTCGAGGTCGACGCGTCCCAGTGCCAGTTGCCCCGAAACCGCCGGCCGGGGACCGTCGAGCGCCACCGCGAGGTCGCCCTGGACGCGTTCGCCGGCCAGTTCCATCGTCGCCCCGGAGAGAGCGATGCGCGTCGGCTCGGCAGCCAGCTCGCCGAGGATCGAGAGCTCGCCTTCGGGGATCTCCGCCGTCCCTGCCCCGAGCCATGCCGCGGCCTCGGCCGCGGAGGGCGCCGCCACCGAGACACGGCCGGCGGCCGACGGGGCCGTCCCGGCGGCGACGCGCCCGTCGAAGGCGACACGCAGCGCGTCGGCGCCGGCTTCCAGCGAAAGCGCGGTGGGCTCGCCGGCCAGCAGCGCGCCGAACTCGGCGCCTTCGGCCTCCAGCGATACGCTGCGCCCTCCATACTCGAAGCCGGCCTCGATCGTCGCCGGAACGTCCATCGCCGGGGCCGACAGGGTCGCGTCCAGGTCCGCGACCTGGTACCGGGCGCCGGTCCGGGCATCGCTCCAGGAGAGCCGCCCATCCACGACCTCGACCGACGGCAGCGCCAGGCTCGGCAAGGTTCGGGGCTCGGGAGCGCCGGACTGGGGGTCGGACTGGGGAGTGCCGGACTGGGGGTCGGACTGGGCTTCGCCGGCGGAGCCCGCCTCCGGCGCCCCGGCTTCGAACCGCCAGTTCGGGCGCCCCTGCGCGTCGACCTCCAGCGCGATCTCCGGTTCGACGAGCACCAGGCGCCGGATGGAAATCTCGCCGGAGAGCAGCGGGAGCGGGTCGAGCGCCAGGTCCAGCCGCTCGAGGCTGGCCATGGCGTCGGCATCGCCCCCGGGCGCGTTGGAGAAGGTGACCTGCTCGAGCTGCAGCGCCGGGCGGGGCAGGATCGAAAGGCTCACCGGGCCGTTCACAGTCAGGGTCCGCCCGGTGCGCTCGCGGACCAGGGCGGCCAGCCGCTCCTTCTGCGAGTCCAGGTTCACGAGGAAAGGCACGGCCACCACCACGGCGGCGAGCAGCACGACCAGGATGGCCAGGCCGATCAGCAGCTTCTTCATGCGTCCTGCTCCGTACGTCGGGCACGAGGGATCTGGACCGGGCGCCCGCCCCCTCCTACCTTGTGGAGACCCTGGGGTGCCGGCCGGGAACGTGAATTGCGCTATCGCGGCTGGAGCCGCGGAAGTCAAGCCATGTTATCCTGCGCCCTGCAACGCGAGCCGGCGCAGCGGGCTGGGTCATCCAGCCGGCTGGGCTGCAAGGAGATCACGAAGCCATGACGGACCGGCCAATCGCCCGCACGGCACCGATCGCACCGGCCGCCGGATCGACCATCCAGCCGGCCATCCAGCCCGCCATCCAGCCGGCCGTCGACCCGTTCGGCAGGGCCATCACCTATCTGCGGGTTTCGGTGACCGACCGCTGCGACTTCCGCTGCGTGTACTGCATGTCCGAGGACATGGCCTTCCTGCCGAAGGCGGAGATCCTGTCCCTGGAGGAGATCGACCGCGTCTGCAGCGCCTTCATCGACCTCGGCGTGCGCAAGCTGCGCCTGACCGGCGGCGAGCCGCTGGTGCGCAAGAACGTGATGAGCCTGATCCGCAGCCTGGGCCGGCACCTGTCGGCCGGGACGCTGGATGAGCTGACGCTGACCACGAACGGCAGCCAGCTCGTGCGCCACGCGGAGGACCTGGCCGCCGCGGGCGTGCGCCGCATCAACGTCAGCCTGGACACCCTCGATCCGAACAAGTTCCGGGCCATCACCGGGTGGGGCCGTCTCGACGGCGTGCTCGACGGCCTGGCCGCGGCGAAGCGGGCCGGACTTTCGGTCAAGATCAACTGCGTGGCGCTGAAGGGCGTCAACGACGACGAGTTCCACCGCCTCGTCGAATGGTGCGGCGGCGAAGGCTTCGACCTCGTCTTCATCGAGGTGATGCCGATGGGCGAGATCGGCGCCGACGCTCGGCTCGACCAGTACCTGCCGCTGTCCATGGTCCGGGCCTCCCTGGCCGAGCGCTGGACGCTGGAGGAGAGCGACTACCGGACCGGCGGGCCGGCACGCTACGCCGTGTGCCGGGAGACCGGCGGCCGCGTCGGCTTCATCACCCCGATGACCCATAATTTCTGCGAGAGCTGCAACCGCGTGCGCCTGACCTGCACCGGAACCCTGTATCTGTGCCTCGGCCAGGAGGACGCGGCCGATCTCCGCGCGCCGCTGCGCCGGTCGGACGAGGACGCCGACCTGGTCGCCGCGATCCGCGAGGCCGTCTCGCGCAAGCCGAAGGGACACGATTTCGTGATCGACCGCAGGCGCCGCGGGCCGGCCGTGCCCCGGCACATGAGCGTCACCGGCGGCTGACCGGAACGGACCGCCCCCATGAAGATCGCCTTCCGCGCCACAGACACCGCCGACGCGCGCGAAGCATACGGCAGGCTCGTCTCGCGCTACGGGAACTGCGACCTCGACCAGGCCGACACCGTCGTGGCCCTCGGCGGCGACGGCTTCCTGCTGGAGACGCTGCACGAGACGATCGGGCGCGGGCTTCCGGTCTACGGCATGAACCGGGGATCGGTCGGGTTCCTGCTCAACGACTACATCGAGGACGGTCTTCCCGAGCGGCTGGCGCGCGCGCAGATGGTGCCGCTGCACCCGCTGCGCATGGTCGCGACGCGGGCGGACGGCGGCACGGTGGAGGGCCTGGCCCTCAACGAGGTCTCCCTGCTGCGCGAGACCCGCCAGACGGCGAAGCTGCGGATCATCATCGACGGCGTCGTGCGGATGCCGGAACTGGTCTGCGACGGCTGCCTCGTCGCCACCCCGGCCGGCAGCACCGCCTACAACCTGTCCGCCCACGGGCCCATCGTACCGCTCGGCGCCGGCATCCTGGCGCTGACGCCGATCAGCGCCTTCCGGCCGCGCCGCTGGCGCGGCGCCCTGCTCCCGCACCAAGCCCGGGTGGTCTTCGAGGTGCTGGAACCCGGCAAGCGGCCCGTCAGCGCCGTCGCCGACTACACCGAGGTAAGGGAGGTCTCGCGGGTCGACGTGTTCGAGGACCGGGGCGTCCGGCTCTGCCTGCTCTTCGATCCCGAGCACAACCTGGAGGAGCGTATCCTCAAGGAGCAGTTCGCCCCCTGACGGCCGGCATCACTCCGCCGCGGCCGCCGACGGCAGGAGGCAGCGATCCGCGATCGTGTCGATCAGGACGCCGAGGTCGGCGCGCAACGCCTCGAAGCCGGCATTCCTCTCCAGCGTGTCCTCGTTCATGTAGAGGCCGCGGTGGATCTCGAGCTGCAGGCTGTGGATGCCGCGCGCCGGATTGGAATAGCGGCGCACCAGCTCGACCCCCTTGTAGGGATCGTTGATCCGGACGCGATAGCCCATCCCCCTCAGCACGTCCGCGACGAGGCGGGTGAAGTCCGGGCCGCAGGTCGTGCCGTCCCGGTCGCCGAGCACGAAGTCGACCGCGTCCGGGCCCCCCGGCACGCCGAGCGTCGGCATGGAGTGGCAGTTGACGTGAAAGACCCGCCCATGGCTGCGGTGGAGGTCGTCCAGCAGCCGGGCGAGCTGCTCGTGGTAGGGCCGGTAATAGCGCTCGATCCGCTCCGCGACGTGGGCGACCGACAGGGGGCCGTCGTACATCGGGACGCCGGGCCGGCACAGCCGCCTGATCAGGCCCATGCCGGCGATGCTCTTCTCGCTGGGCCGCAGGGGCCAGGGCCAGACGCCGTCGATCAGTTCCGGCTCGATGTCGTCGAGCGCGCGGTTCACGTCGACGTAGCTGCGCGGGAACAGGGCCGCCAGCAGCGTCCCGCCCTTCTCCGGCACCGCCGCGAACAGCTCGTCGACATAGGTGTCCTCGGCTTGGCGCAGCAGCGAGAACGGACAGACGAACCCGAAATCGGCGGGATACAGGACGCCGCTGTGGGGAGAGTCGAAAACCAGCGGAAGCCGGTCGCCAGCCGGATCGTCCCGGACGAGCACATCCTGGATGACGAAGCTCATGGACCCTCCGTGCCCTCGACGGGGCGCCGCGCGCCCGCCCCAGGTTTCATTTTCGTTACGCGAGATATACAGGTTGCACCACCGCGCGTCACGTTCGAACCTTCCCCGGGGCAGGTAAACGGGCCATGCCCCATGCGCATTGCCCGAGCCCGGCGACAGCCTGTAGGGTGCGGCGGACGAGCCCGCATGCGGGCCGAGGAACGCGAGACGTGATCGACATCCCCCCTCCCATAGAGCTGACGCCGCCCGATCTCGACGAGCATCGGAAAGGCAACATGGGGGTGGAGTACGTCACGACTCTGGAAGGCGGCGCACCCGGCCCGCATGCCGTGATCACGGCGCTGATCCACGGCAACGAGCTGTGCGGCGCCGTGGCGCTCGACTTCCTGCTGCGGGCCCGGTTCACGCCGCGCCGCGGCAGGCTCACCCTCGTCTTCGCGAACGTCGCCGCGTTCCGGACCTTCGACCCGTCGAACCCGTCGCTCTCCCGGTTCCTGGACGAGGACATGAACCGCGTCTGGTCGCCCGAAGTCCTGGACGGTCCCCGAACCAGCATCGAGCTCGCCCGGGCGCGCGAGATCCGGCCCGTGGTCGAGGCCGCCGACTTCCTCCTGGACCTGCACTCCATGCAGTATCCGGGGGAGCCGCTGACGCTGTGCGGCCGGACCAAGCGGGGCCGCGCGCTCGCCCGGGCACTCGGCTTCCCGGGCTGGGTCGTCAGCGACGGCGGTCACGAGGGCGGTCGCCGGCTGATCGACCATCCGGTCTTCTCCAGCCCGTCCGGCGCGCCCACCGCGTTGCTGGTGGAATGCGGCCAGCACTGGGAAGCCGTCGCCGCGCTGAACGCGATCGAGGCGGTCCTGCGCTTCCTGCTCCATCTCGGCATGGCCGACGAGGCGTTCGCCACCCCCCATCTCGGCGCGCCGGCCCGAGGCGGGCAGCGCTTCGTGGAAGTGACGCACGTCGTCACGGCGCTCACCGACCATTTCGTCCTGGAAACCGATCTGGACAGCATGGACGTGATCGGGCGCGCCGGCACGCTGATCGCGCGCGACGGCCGGCACGAGATCCGGACCCCCTACGACGGTTGCGTCCTCGTGATGCCCGCGCGCCGGGTGCGGCGCGGACAGACCGCGGTCCGCCTCGGGCGCCTGGTTCCCGACGCCTGCCGGGCCGACCGGTGACCGAGCGCCGATCCGTCCTCGCGAGCACCCGCCCGTTCGTTTCCGCCCTCGCCCTGGCCGCCGCGGGCGGCACCGTGGCGGCCTGGATCGGGCTGCCTCTGGCCTGGATGATCGGCGCCATGCTCGCGACCGGCGCCGCAGCCGTTTCGGGTGCGGCCGTCTCGATCCCGCTCAAGCTGCGCTCGGCGATGATAATGGTGCTGGGCATCATGCTCGGCGGCAGCTTCACGCCCGAGATCCTCGATCAGGCGGCACGCTGGTCGGTGACGCTGGCGGGTCTCGCCGCCTATGTCGTCGTCGCGGGCGCGGCCGGGACGCTCGTCCTGCGCCGGTTCGCGCGCCTCGATCCGGCCACGGCCTATTTCACGGCGATGCCCGGCGGCCTGACCGAAATGGTCATCGCGGGCGGGGCGATGGGCGGCGACGACCGGACCATAGCCCTGGCGCACAGCACGCGGGTCATGCTGGTCGTGCTCGCAATCCCGTTCTGGTTCGCCTTCGTCGAGGGCTACCAGCCCGGCGGGGGCGGAGCCGCGGGCCAGGCGGCCACGGCCATGAGCCTGCGGGACATGGCCCTGGTCGCGGCCGCCGCGGCCGGGATGCCGATCGCGGCGGTGCTGCGCCTACCGGTGCCGGCACTCCTCGGGCCGCTCTTCCTGTCGGCCGCCATCCATATCGCCGGCCTGACCGAGGGGCAGCCGCCGGGCCTGCTGGTCGCGGCCGCGCAGGTCGTCGTCGGGGCGGCGATCGGCTGCCGCTTCGCCGGGGTTCCTGCGATCCGGATCGCGAAAGTCGCGGGCCTGGCGCTCGGGCTGACGGCCCTGATGCTGGCGCTCGACGTCGCGGCGGCGCTGGTCCTCCACCGCATGACCGGCATCGGGATGCCTGCGCTCGTCCTGGCCTATTCGCCCGGCGGCTTCGCCGAGATGAGCCTGGTCGCCCTGGCCCTCGACATCGACACCGCGTTCGTGGCGACGCATCAGATCGCTCGCATCGTCATGGTTGTGATGCTGGCGCCCCTCGCCTTCCGGCTGCTCCGGCGCCGGCGCCCCGGAGGCGTTCCGGCCGACTGACCGGATGCCCGCCAGAACCATGGAAGCTCCGGAACCGTTAGTGATGCGGACCAACCGGGGAACCTCATGAACGAGAAGAGCGCGGCACCGCATCTGGAGGCCCAGCCGCGGCCCACAATGCGGCGCGCCGTCCAGGAAGGCCGGTCGGGAGCCGAGAGGTTCGCCGTCGTCGGCCTGTTCACGCTCGCCGTCTTCTACACGCTGTACCTCGCCCGCGACCTGCTGCTGCCGATCTGCCTCGCGATCCTGCTGAGCCTGCTGCTGCGCCCGGTGATCAAGGGAATGAAGCGCCTGCACGTCCCGGAATGGCTGGGCGCGGCATTCGTCGTCGCGGGCCTCTTCGGCGCCACCGCCGTCCTGATCTACAGCCTGAGCGAGCCGGCCACCACCTGGATCCAGCGAGGGCCGCTGCTGATGCGGCAGCTCGAGTTCAAGCTCGGCGACATCCGCGAATCGATCGAGGCGGCGCGCTCGGCCTCCCAGGAGATCGAGCAGATCACCGCCCAGCCGACCCCCGGGACCGCGCAGGTCGTCGTACAGGAAGCCTCGCTGGCCGAACGCCTCCTCACGCAGACGCAGGTCATCTTCGCCGGCTTCCTCATCATGCTCGTGCTGCTCTACTTCTTCCTCGCGCAGGGCCGGCGGATGCTCGAAAGCCTGATCGGGACGATGTCCCGCATCGAGGACCGCATGCACTACGCCACCATCGCGAATACGGTGCAGCGCAACATCGCGAGCTACCTCGCGACCGTGACGCTGATCAACGCGACGCTAGGGGCGATCACCGCGGTCGTGATGTTCGTGCTCGGCGTACCGAACCCCGTGCTCTGGGGCGTGGTCGGCGGGACGCTGAACTTCGTCCCCTATCTGGGCTCGGCGGTGACCCTCGCCATTCTCACGGTGGTGTCGATCCTGAGCTTCGACGACTTCTGGCACATCGCGCTCCCCCCGATCGCCTGGCTGTGCCTCACGACGGTCGAGGGCAACTTCGTGACGCCCACCATCGTCGGCCGGCGCCTGACGCTGAACCCGATCGCCGTCTTCGTCGCGATCCTGTTCTGGGGCTGGCTATGGGGCGTGCCGGGCGCGTTGCTGGCGGTTCCGATCCTCGCCGTCTTCAAGATCATATGCGACGCCCACAAGCCCCTTCACGGGCTGGGCGCGCTGCTGGGAGGCTGACGCCGGCCGGGGCGACGTCGACCGACGCGCGGGCATGGCCGCCATGCGCAGGCAACCGGTCGCCGCCGCTCCCCTACCCGGCTAGGCTCCGGGCCGCACGCAAGCGAGCTCCCGGAGCCCGACCCTGACCGCCGCATCCTCCACCAAGGCCGAACGCCTCCCCCGCCGCGGCTTCATGCTCCTGGCCGGGATCACCCTGTTCTGGGGCCTCAACTGGCCGGCGATGAAGATCGCGATGCTCGACATCGAGCCTTGGGCCTTCCGCGGCCTGTGCCTCGCGGTCGGCGCGCTGGGAATGGTCGCGACGGCCCGGGCGGGCGGGCGGAGCCTGCACGTCCCCCGCTCCGACATTCTGCCCCTGGTGGCCGTGTCGCTCCTCAACGTGACGGGCTGGCATCTCGCCTCCGCGCTCGGCCTCGCCGAGATGCAGGCCGGACGCGCCTCCATCGTCGCGTTCACGATGCCCTTGTGGGCGTCGCTCCTGGGGGTGCTGCTGCTGGGCGAGCGCATGACCGCGGCACGGGTCGCGGGGCTGGCGCTCGGCCTCGCCGGCATGGGGGCGCTGCTCGCCTCCGACGTCGCCAGCGTGATCGCCGCGCCTCGCGGGGTGCTGCTGATGCTGCTGGGCGCGCTTTGCTGGGCGGGCGGCACGGTGATGCTGAAGGCGGTCCGCTGGAACCTCGACACGATGCAGCTGGCCGCCTGGCAGCTCGCCATCGGCAGCGTCCCGGTGGTCCTGGGCGCCTTCGCGGTGGGCAGCCCTTCGACGATCCTCGCCGTCGGCTGGACGACCGGCCTGGCCGCGCTCTACACCTGCCTGATCCCGATGATCTGGTGCCATTACGCCTGGTACAGCGTCGTCTCGCTGTTTCCGGCGAACGTGGCGGCGATCGGCACGTTGGCGATACCGGTCGTCGGCGTCTTCAGCAGCGCCCTGCTGCTGGGAGAGGCGGTCGGGCCGAACGAGCTCGCGGCGCTGGCGCTCGTGGTCGCCGGCCTGTTCCTCGTGATGATCTTTCCGGGCCTGCCGGCGTCGAGGCGGTAGCGCGCGTCAGGCCAGCGACGCCAGTTCGCCGGCGCGCGGCAGGTCGGCGCCGCGACGGCCGCAGGTGATCGACGCGGCCTCGATCGCCGTGTCGAGCAGGCCGGCGAGACGGTCGCCGTCCAGCGCGTCCAGACTGCCGGGGGCGAGCAGCCCCTGCCGGTCGAGCACGGCGAGCACGGCGGCCTGGAAGCTGTCCCCCGCCCCCACCGTATCGAGCACGGAGACCGGCCGGCCGGGCCGCTCGGCCCGTGCCGCCCCGGACACGGCCAGCGCGCCGTTCGGCCCGTCCGTCACCAGCACGAGGCGCGCGCCGAGCCCGCGCCAGCGCGCGGCGGCGTCGGCGGCGGCAAGGCCGGGGTAGAGATGGCCGAGGTCCTCCGTGCTGGCCTTGACCAGATGGGCATGACGGACCAGCCCCTCGAACCGGCTGCGGAACGCCGCCATGTCCGGAACCAGGCGGGCGCGCACGTTCGGGTCGAGCGCCACGACCCGGGCCCCCGCCTCGCGCAGGAGCAGGGTCTCGTAGGCCGTCGCCGCCGGCTCGACCGCGAGCGAGAAGGACCCGAAATGGAGGGCGCGCACCGCGGGGTCGAGGCGTGCCGGCAGGTCGCCGGGCGAGAGGCCGCGGTCGGCCGCGCCGTCGCCGAGGAAGACGTAGTCGGGCGAGCCGTCGGTCCGGGTGGCGACGAAGGAAACCGTGGTCGGCCGGGCCGTGCGCCGGACATGGCCGAGCTCGACGCCCTCGGCCTCGAGCCGCCCGGCCAGATGGCGGCCGAAGGCGTCGGTCGACAGCGCCGACAGGAATCCCGACCGCCGGCCGAGCCGGGCAAGGCCGACGGCGACGTTGAACGGCGACCCGCCGGCAACCCCGGTGAAGGACAGCCCGTGCGGAGCGTCCGGGGCCGAGGGGAAGAAGTCGATCAGCGCCTCTCCGCAAACCAGGATCATCGCAACTCCGCCCGGACGAAGACGAACGAACGGATCTTGTAGCCCTTGCGCCGCCCCGCGTCACGGGGTCGGATAGCGGTTCACGCGAGGCGGGCGGCATTCCCGCCCCCCGCGCCCGCCCAAGGGAGGACAAGCGATGCAGGACCCGTTGCCGGCCGCCGCCGGGATAATCGTCGAGGCGGAGTTGCGGACCCTGCTGGGCGCGCTCGCGACGACGCCGCCCGGCCGCCGGCTGACGGTCGGGATCGCCGGACCGCCCGGCGCCGGGAAGAGCACGGTGGCCGAGGCGCTCGCGGCGGCCCTCGACCGGGCGTGCGGCCGGACGATCGCGGCGGTGGTGCCGATGGACGGCTACCACCTGTCCAACGCCGTGCTCGACGCCCGCGGATTGCGGGCCGTGAAGGGACGGCCGGAGACATTCGACGCCGAGAGCTTCGCGGCCCTGCTGCCACGCGTGCGCGACGGCGAATCGCCGCTGCCCGTCCCGACCTTCACGCGCGACCTCGACGAGCCGACGCCGGGCGGGATCGTCCTGGGCGGGAACCATCGGATCGCGCTGGTCGAGGGGAACTACCTGTACCTGCGGTCGGGTTCCTGGCCGGCGGCCGCGGCGATGCTCGACCGCCGGGTGTTCCTGATGGTGGACCGGGAGGCCTGCCGGGGCAGGCTGCTCGCCCGTCACGTCCGGTTCGGCAAGACGCCGGAACACGCCGCGCGCCACGTCGAGACCGTCGACCTCGTGAACTGGGACCGCATCGTCGGGGATTTCGAACCCGGCTCGGCGGTCGTCTATCAGAACGGCTGAACCAAGGACGTGGACGGGAGGATCGGCATGAGACGTTCCGAGATCAACGCGATCATGGCCGAGGCCGATGCGTTCATACGCTCCTTCGGCTTCCGCCTGCCTCCGTAACCGGGGCGGCGGCAGGCTCGCGCTGGAGCTGTTCTCCTCCGGTCCCTGCTGGTCGGCGACTACGACGCGCCGGCACGGGAGTGAGCGCCGGGCGTCAGATCCGGACGCCGCCCGGTTCCGCCGGAGGCGCGCGGCGCGGCACGTCCTCGCGCCGGTCGTCCCCGCCCTGCCCGGGATCGAGCCGACGGATGATGATGTCGCCGTCCTCGGTGATCTCGGGCGGCGCGTAGCGGGGCAGGCTGTCGATCAGCTTGGACATGCCGTCGCGCAACCGTTCCATCCCTTCGAGGATATCCCGGGTCGCCTCGTCCGGCAGCGGCGACGGCTCTCCGGCGGAAACGGGCGGCGCGCCCGCCGCCTGCAACGCGGCGAGCATCAGTGCGGTCGCTAGTAGCATGCGCATCGATCTTCTCCACGGCCTCCCGAGGTCGGACGCGTCCTCGTCGTGCCCATATATGGCATCGAGTCGGCGCTACGGAACCGCCCTCGCGCGGAGTGCCCGCCGTTCAGGGGGCGTCCGTCAGTCCCTCCAGGGTCTGGCGCACCACCTGCACGATCGCCGCCCCGTGACCCGCGACGTCGATGCCGAGCGATCCCGCGACCACGCCGAGCTCGATCTCGGTCGTCGGCGCGTAGCGGGCGATCTCGGACACGGCGGTGTCCGGGATCACGTCCTCGTGCCGTCCGCCCGCCGCCGCCGCCGTCCGGCGGCGCCACTGGTTCAGGGCGGCGACGATCGCGCTGTGGATCTGCCGTGTCTCCTCGCGCCGGCGCAGGTCCTGGTAGAGCACCAGGATACGCCAGGCGCCGTCGGCGAATGCCGTCTCTATCCCGGAGACCTCCACCGTCCGCAGGAACTCGGCCAGGATCGCCTCGTCATCCTGCACCGCGTCGTCCCGGATCCTGAAGGTCCTGATCTCGCTGGTCATGCCCTTTCCTCCGTCGATGCCCGTGAGCCTCCGGCATAAAGGATTAACCTTTTCGGGGAGGCGGCGGAACGCCGTATCCGATCACGAGATCAACATATGTAAATTGTATTTTTTCGGTCGGTTTGGCCGTGTTATTTACATATTATATTCGATATTTCACCAGGTTCCACAGTAGAACCCCAGGAAAGCAGGGCTCGATCATGGCCGACCTCTCGCTGGGACGCTCGAACGCCTCCGTCCGACGGTCCACACGGGCCGCAGCGATGATCATGGCGATGGCTGCGCTGGGGCCGGCGTGGGGCCTGAAGTGGCACCTCGCCGCGCTTGCCGTCGGCTGCCTGGTGTTCATGCCCCTGGCGGACGGCGCCCCGGCGGCCCCGGTCGGGCTGGCGCTGCTGGCTGGCGGTTTCGCATCCGGGGCCGGCGGCCGGCTCGCCCTTGGCCCCGGCCGCTCTTCCATCCGGCCGGCGGCGCAGCGCCGCGCCGCGCTGGCCGCGGGATCGGGTTCGATCCTTCTCGGCGCGCTGCTGGGAGCGGTGCAGGCGCAATGGTGGCAGGGCCTGCCCGCCCTCGCCCCCGTCTCGCTGCCGGCGGCGATGGGGTGGGTGCCCGCCCTGGTGCTCAGCATCGCGGTGCTCGCTTCTGCCGCCGGCTTCGCGATCCTGTTCGAGAAGGCCGGACGCGTACGCGCCGCGCCGTCGGGCACGGCGGCGGCGCTGGCGGTCGCGGCCGGCCTGGCGCTTCCGGCGGCCGGCATCTGGGCCGGCGGCATGCCCGCCGCAACCGTCGCGCTCGACCTTGCCGTTCCGCTCGCAGGGCTGATCGCCCTCGGCGGGGCGTCGGTCCCCTGGTCGGCGGCGGGTGGGTTGCTGCTGGGCTACGGCGCCTTGATCGGGCAAGGCGGACTGGTCGGCGCCCATGTCGCCGGGGTCGCCCAGGGCAGCCTGCACGGGTGGGTGTGGCTGGCGGCGGCGCTCGGGGGCGCGTGGCTCGGGGGCGTGTGGATGGCGAGGCTGCGCAAGAGCCCCGGGACCGGACCGGGGGATGGTGCGGACGGCGGGACTTGAACCCGCACTCCCTTGCGGGAAGCAGATTTTCGTACCACTTCGGCTTTCGCCGCCACGAGCCGTGTTCGTGGTCTGGACTATACCTTCACCATGGCCCGAGGGGCTTTAGGTGCCGCCCGTCTAGTCTCTACACCTTCCCCGGCCGATGGGCCGGGGCTTGGCTCGGGATCGGCATGGACGCTGGTCCGAAGCTTTCCCCGAGTTTGAGCGGTTCTACTCCCCAGGTTTCCCCGGAGGCACTCCGTTGAAGTCTGCTGTGTCTACCGATTTCACCACGTCCGCACGATCGCCGGCACCATGCCACAGCATCCCGGCGATTTCGACGTTTTTCCGGCGCGCGACCGGGTAGCATGGCGCCCGGTCGAGGAGCGTGCCATGGCGGAATTCGATTGGATGAGGCTGGTCTATCTGCTGCTGGTCCTGGCGCTGATCGGGCCGGCGGCGCTGGCGCTCGGCCGCGGCCGCCTGCTGAGCCACGCCGCAGCCTGGCTCGGCGTGCTCGTCCTCCTGGTCCTTCTCTACCGTGCTTTCGGCGGCTGACGGCCATCGCGGCTCAGGCGTCGCCGCCGCCGACCTCCGGCTCGCCGCCCAGGGACCGCACCAACCCGCACAGCTCCTCGGTCGCACGGTCGAGCTCGGCCACATCGGTGCCCCTCAGCACGAGGCTGACGCCGAACTGGCGGTTGCGGAACCACGGATAGCTGCCGATCTCCAGGCCGGGGTAACGGTCCTGGAGCGCGCCGAGCCCCTCGGCCAGCGTACCCTCCGCGAGCGAGCAGGTGACCGTGCGGGCATGCACGGGGTCCCCGCCCTTCAGCCCTGCCGCGATGCCGTCGAACATGGCCTGCATGATCGTGGGCACTCCCGCCAGGACGTGGACGTTGCCGATCGTGAAGCCGGGCGCGGCGCTGACGGGGTTGTCGATCAGCGTCGCGCCCGCGGGGATCTCCGCCATGCGCAGCCGGGCGGCGTTCAGCATCGCGGGGTCGCCGTAATGCGCCTCCAGCCGCCGGACCGCTTCCGGGTTCCGCTCCAGCGGCACGCCGAAGGCCCGGGCCACGCAGGCGCTCGTGATGTCGTCGTGCGTGGGCCCGATGCCGCCGGTCGTGAAGACGTGGTCGTAACGGCTCCGGAGCGCGTCCAGCGCGGCGACGATCTCGTCCGCGTCGTCCGGAACGACGCGGGCTTCGCGCAGCCGGACGCCGATCCCGGTGAGACGGCGGGCGAGGAAGGCGAGGTTGGCGTCCTGGGTACGCCCGGAGAGGATCTCGTTTCCGATCACCAGGATCGCGGCGGTCACGGTCGGCATCGCATGTCGTTCCTTCGTTGCTGGCCCCCAGCTTCGCCTGCCGGCCATCTTCGCGCAATCCCGCGCAGTCAGGCCGACAGTGCCGGCTCGCCCTCCTCGCAATCGGCCCGGAACCGCTCGAGCGCACGGCTGACGGTCACGGCGAGCGTACCGTGGTCGACCGGCTTCGTCAGCGTGGCGGCGACGTTGGGCGGCGGTTCCGGACGCGGGTCGGCATCGACGAAGCCGGTGCACAGGACCACGCCCAGGCCGGGATGCGTGACCGCCAGCCGGGTGGCGAGCTGCTGGCCCGTCATGTCCGGCATCATGTGGTCCGAAATGACGAGGTCGAAGGCGGCCGGGTCCTCGTCCATCACCTCGATCGCCTCGAGCGCGCCCGTGCAGGTGGCGACGTCGTAGCCCAGCCGCTCCAGCGCATGGGCGAGCATGTCGCGGACCTGCTCCTCGTCGTCGACGATCAGGATGTGCCCCTTGCCGGTCGGCGCCGCCGCGGGCCGGCCACGCTCGGGCGAGAGCGTCCGTTCCGCCGCCTGCGGCAGGTAGATCGCGAACCGTGTTCCCGCGCCGGGCTCGCTCTCGACCGTCAGGGCCCCGCCATGCGCGCCGACGATCCCGTGTACCGCGGCCAGGCCGAGCCCGGTGCCCTTGCCCACGCCCTTGGTGGTGAAGAAGGGCTCGAACATCCGCTCCATGACGTCGCGCCCCATGCCGCTGCCGGTGTCCTCGACCGCGATCCGCACGCAGGACGCGGGCAGGTCGGCCATGCCCACCCGCATCCGTATCCGGCCGGCGCCCGACACCAGGACCCCGCCGTCCGCCGGGTCGGGGGAAGGGACAGGGGCGAGCGCGCCGTCGCCGGCCGCTCCGGCGTCCTCCAGGAAGATCCTGATCGACCCCTGCTTCGGGCCGATCGCATCGACGGCATTCAGGCACAGGTTCATCAGCACCTGGCTGAGCTGGGTCGCGTTGGCGTCGACGAGCCGGCGGCCCTCCTCCGCCTCGACCAGGAGCGCCACGTTCTTCGGCAGGGTCGCGCGCAGCAGGTCCGCCGTTTCCGCCACGACGCGGCCGGGATCGATCGTCCTGCGCTCCACGTCCCTGGACCGGCTGAAGGCGAGGATCTGCTGGACGAGGCTCTTGGCCCGCTCGCCGGCCACGAGGACCTGGCCCGCGAAGCCCTGCTCCCGCGATCCCGGAGGAAGATCCTCCGCCAGGAAGGAGGCATACCCCATCATGGCGGCGAGGATGTTGTTGAAGTCGTGGGCGATGCCCCCCGCCATCCGGCCGACGGCCTCCAGCTTCTGGGCCTGGTGGAACTGCTCTTGAAGCTGCACGCGCTCCAACTCGGCCCGCCTGCGGCGGCTGACGTCGCGCACGATGCAGACGAGGCCGCCATCGTCGAGAGCGCTGAGGGTGAGTTCCTGGGGAAAGCGGCCGCCGTCGCGGCGCAGGCCGGCCGTCTCCCCCTGCCAGCGCCGCTTCTCCTCGACCACGGGCAGGATCTCCGTCCGGAAGCGCAGCCGCTCGTCGGCGTCGTAGAGGATCTCCCAGCTCCGTCCGATCAGCTCGTCGGCGCGCCCGAAACCGTATATCCGGGCATGGCTGTCGTTCAGATAGGTGAACCGTCCCGCCGCATCGAGGACGGCGATGCCGTCGATGGAACTGTCGAGCGCAAGCAGCCGCTGGCGCAGGACGTTTTCCGCCTCCTTCTGCTCGGTGATGTCCGTCGACACGCAGACCCGGCCGCCATCCGCGGTCCCGCGTTCGTTGACCAGCAGGACGCGACCGTCCGCAAGCGCCTCCTCCCACGGACCCGATCCGGCCACCCGTCCGAGGCGCGAGGCGACGTAGTCCGTCTCTCCCAGCGGCGTGCGGAACTGACCGCCCCGGAACGCGGCACGGACGATCTCGGAGAAATGCCGGCCCGGCCCGACCAGCGGCGCCGAGGCCGGGTAGTACTGGCGGTACCGGTCGTTCGCCATCACGACCTTGCCCCGGGCGTCGAGCAGGATGAACGCGCCGTCGACGCTCTCGATAGCGTCCAGCATGCGCGCCTGGGCGGCCTTGACGTCGGCTTCGGCCCTGCGCGCCTCGGCGTACAGGCGCCGCGACCGCCTCAGTTCGAGCATCAGCAGCACGATCAGCAGCGCGCCGGTGACCAGCACCACACTGAAGGCGGCCAGCATGTCGACATAGGCCCGGTACAGGCGCTCCCGGCTGTAGATGTAGTTGTCCTGGATCAGGGTCCGCCGCACGATGTCGTGGAGGGGCAGCCGGAACGCTTCCAGGCGCCGCTGGACGTCGCGGATCGCCGCCGCGTCGCGGGTCTCCAGTCCGCGCAGCGTCGCCTCGATGCCCGGCAGCTCGTCGCGGATCCTGCTCAGGCTCGCGACCACGCCGGGGATGGCCCGCAGCCCCTCCCCGTCCTCGCTGTCCAGCAGGATGGGCAACCGGCTCCAGAACAGCTCGAACTGCAGTTCCAGGTCGCTCAGGCTGGCGCCGGGCGGCTCGGCCCGGAACTCGGCCAGCGCGTGGCGCAGCTTCAGGTACTCGGTCTCGATCTGGGCCGCCGCCCAGGTGCCGCGGCGGTAGGAGGAGAAGATCAGCTCCTTCTCGCCGATGAGGCGGAACGCGCTCAGCAGGGCGGCGACGAGGAAGACGATGATGATCGCGCCCGCGAGCAGTCTCGGGGCCAGCTGCCGCGCCTGCTTCATCGTACGATCAACTCGTCGAGCTGCCAGACCATCCGGCGTTCGATCTCGGCCAGCACCGGCTCGGCCGGATCGAGGGGGTAGATGATCCACAACGGCCCCTTGTCGCGCACCTGCATCACCTCCCCGTCGCGCCGCAGCGCCAGCAGGACGTCGTGACGATCGAGATCGGACATCGGGATCTCCACGCGGTAGTCGTTCAGCGCGGACGCGACGATCGGGCCACCCGACGCGCACAGCCGCTCCATCAGGTCCGCCATCAGGACCCCCGAGAAGCGGACCGGCTCCCGGCCGGTCCAGGGCGTCCAGGTCACGACCTCGGTCTGGGGCAGCGCCTCGAGCAGGCCGCGGTCGAACTCCGCCCGGCCGTCCGCGTTGCGCACCTCGATATCGCCTGAAACGGTGAGGATTACCGCGCCGGTCGGCGCGGCCAGCGGTGCCGCCGACGCGGTCTCCGCCTTCGCGGGGGCCGCCAGCGCCCCGGCCGCCGCTACGGCCAGCCCGAACAGGCCGGACAGCAGTTTCGTCGTCATCGTCTCCCTCCCCTCGAGGGCGGTTCCGCCGCCGGCTTCCGCCCCCCGGGAAGGCAAGTTCGGGCAATATCGCGCGGGAGACAATCTCTCATCGGGCTACCGCACGGCCGCGCCGGGATCCGGACCCTATCCGAAAGGGCGGAACTCCGCCCCTGGCGGCGTCCCGATCGCAGGTCACGAGTTCCGGCGCAGCTCCTGCGCGCGCAGGGCCGCCTGAGTGCGGTTCTTGGCCCCGAGCTTGCGGCAGATGCCGCGGATGTGCAGCTTGATCGTGACCTCCTGGAGTTCGAGCGCGCGCGCGATCTCCTTGTTCGACCACCCCTTCTCGAGATAGGTCAGGACCTCGCCTTCGCGGTGGGTCAACGGCACGCCGCCCTCGATGCGCACCGGTTGCGCTTCCTCCCTGCCGTCGAGGGCGTCGAGCGGAACGAAGCGTTCGCCCGCGAGGATCAGCCGCAACGCCGAGACGAGGGCCTGGCCGGAGATCGTCTTGGGCAGGAAGCCCCGCGCGCCCAGGTCGAGCGCCGCGCGGACGTCGTCCTGGGTCGCGGCCCCGGACATCAGGACCACGGGAACGGTCGGCATGCGCTCGCGCATTTCCCGCAGACCCTTCAGCCCGTCCATCCCCGGCATCTTCAGGTCCAGGATCACGAGATCGACGGCCTCCGACCGGTCGGCGACGGCCATGGCGTCGGCCAGCGACTGCGCGGTCAGCACCTCCGATTCGGGTTCAAGGCGTTCCACGTAACTCTTCAGCGCATCGCGGACCAGGTTGTGATCGTCTGCGAGGAGCACGCGCATTCTCTGGCCGTCCATGGAGTTACGTCGCGACGAGGGGCAGCCAACCTACCAATTTCTGTTGAAGAATTGGTAAACATTCGGAACGCCTCGAGAGAGGTGGATCAAGATTGGAAGCGTGCCCTCAGGCCAGCAGGACCGAACTGCCGGCCACCGTATGCTCCTTCAGGACGGCTTCGGTAGTGGCATCGACTTCGACCAGCATCACCTCGTACCCCCAAAGATTGGCGACGTGGCGCAGCACCGCCCTCGCCTCGCTCTCGTCGAGCAGGATCCGGTTGGTGACCCGGTGCTGGAGCACCAGCTTGCGGTCCCCGGCCAGGTCGACGTCCACGATCTGGATGTCCGGGTCGGCATAGGCGATGTCGTACTGCCGGGCCAATGCCTTGCGCAGCGACCGGTAGCCCCGTTCGTTGTGGATGTTCTCGACCACGAGGTCGGGTTCGGCGGCGTCGTTGCGGACGTGGAACAGGCGCATCCTGCGCATCAGCTCCGGGCTGAGGTACTGGAGCACGAAGCTCTCGTCGCGGAAATTGGCCCAGGCATCGCGCAAGGTGCCGAGAGGGTCACCGTTGCCGGCGATGTCGGGGAACCAGTCCCGGTCCTCGGTGCTGGGATCGGTGCAGATGCGGGCGATGTCCTGCATCATCGCGAATCCCAGCGCATAGGGATTGATCCCGGAGAAGCGGGGGTCGTCGAACTCAGGCTGGAAGACCACGCTGGTATGGCTGTGAAGGAATTCCAGCATCGCGCCTTCCGGCAGCATGCCTTTCTGGTGCAGCCTGTTCATGAGGTAGTAGTGGACATAAGTCGCACAGCCTTCGTTCATCAGCTTGGTCTGCTTCTGAGGATAGAAGTACTGGGCGATGTGGCGAACGATCCGCAGGATCTCCCGCTGCCACTGAGCCAGCCGCGGCGCCTTCTTCTCGAGGAAATAGAGGATGTTTTCCTCCGGCAGGCCGAGCAGCGCCTTGCGCTGGGCCATGGCCGTCGGCGTGTCGGCCCGTCCGGCCTTGCCGGGGACGGTGCGCCAAAGGTCGTTGTAGATCCTTTCCGCATGCGCCTGGCGCTCGATCTCGCGGCGCTCCTCCTCGCGCAGGTTCGGCGCCGACTTGCGCGGGTAGCGATGCACCCCGTGGCTCATCACGGCGTGGGCGGCATCCAGCACCCGCTCGACGTTCTGGGCGCCGTACCGGTCCTCGCACCGCGCGATGAAATTCTTCGCGAACTCCAGATAGTCGAGGATGCCCTTGGCATCCGTCCACTGGCGGAACAGGTTGTTGTTCTTGAAGAAATGGTTGTGGCCGAACGCCGCGTGCGCGATCACCAGCGTCTGCATCGTGGCGGAGTTCTCCTCCATGATGTAGCTGATGCACGGGCTGGAATTGATCACGATCTCGTAGGCGAGCCCCCTGATGCCCTTGCGGTACAACGTCTCGTCGCGGGCAAAATGCTTGCCGAAGGACCAGTGCTTGTACATCAGCGGCATGCCGATCGACGAGTAGGCGTCGAGCATCTGCTCGGAGGTGATCACCTCGATCTGATTGGGATAGATGTCCAATCCCATCTCGCCGAGCGCGATGTCCTCCACGGCACCGTGGATGCGCTTGATCGTATCGTAATTCCAGTCGGGCCCTTCGTAGAGGAGGCCGCCGGACCGGGATTCGAGTTTCGTCAGCATGGGCGTCCCTGCCTTACGCGGTCGCGTTCTCACGGGAGAAGAGCTCCCGGAACACGGGGAAGATCTCGCGGCGGTTCTTGACCCGCCGCATCGCCATCGGAGCGCCCGGCTTGGCGACGAGCTTGTAGGTCCGCCACAAGTCGGTCTCGCGCCCGAACGCGGCGCCGAGCGCCCCGCCCAGCCCGCCGTCATGCTCCTGGGCGACTTCGATATAGGCGAAGTACTGGCACATCGGCAGGATCGCGTTCTCCAGCAGCGATGCCGACTTGGCGTTGTCGTTCGACATGTTGTCGCCGTCGGACGCCTGCGCGGCGTAGATGTTCCAGTCGTCGGGCGGATAGCGGTCGCGGATGACGCGCTGCATCTCCTCCAGCGCGGTCGACACGATCGTGCCGCCGGTCTCGGTCGAGTAGAAGAAGGTTTCCTCGTCCACCTCCTTCGCCTCGTGGGTATGGCGGATGAAGACGACGTCCACGTGGCTGTAGCGGCGCTTCAGGAACATGTAGAGCAGCATGAAGAACCGCTTGGCCAAGTCCTTCATGTGCTCGGTCATGGAACCGGAGACGTCCATCAGGCAGAACATGACCGCCTGGGCGACCGGCTTGGGAACCCGCTCGAACCGGTTGTAGCGGACATCCACCGGGTCGAGGTAGGGGATCAGCCTGGTCCTGCGCAGCACGTGCTCCAGCCGCTCGCGCAGTTCCTGCAGCTCCTCGATCTCGCCCCCCTTCTCCTCGATCTCTTCGATCCGCCTGCGCAACTCGTCCAGCTCGGCCGGGCGCGGCCGCTTCAGGGCGATGCGCCGGGACAGGCTGTTGCGCATGGTGCGCACGAGATTGAGGTTGGACGGCGTGCCCGACGAGCTGTAGCCGGCCCGCTGAAGCGAGAAGCTCTCGGTCTTCTTGATCTTCTGCTTCACGAGGTCGGGAAGCTCCAGATCCTCCATGAAGATGTCCAGGAACTCGTCGCGCGACAGGATGAAGCGGAAGTCGTCCTCGCCGTCGCCGTCCGCGCTGGCCTTCGAGCCGCGGCCGCCGCCGCCGCCGTCCGGCCGCGGGATGCGGTCGCCTTCGACATACTCCTTGTTGCCGGGAACGATGTGCTCCCGGACGCCGCCGTTGGCTGCCTTGTGGAAGGTCGGCTCGCGAACGCCGCCGGCGGCGATGGAGATCTTCTCACCGTTCTCCAGGTCCTGGATGTTGCGCTTGCCCGAGGAGTCGCGCACGGCCTTGACGATCTGCTCCTTCGCGCGTCTCAGGAAGCGCTGGCGGTTTGCCAGGCTCTTGCCCTTGGGATTGAGGCGCCGATCGATGATGTTCATACGTGCGCTTTCTCCAACGGAGGTTGTACGGGCGGCGCCGGCTCAACCGGCCTGCTTCACCCGCATGTACCACTCGACCAGCCGTCTGACCTGCCGCTCGGTGTAGCCGCGCTCCATCATGCGCAAGACGAATTCCGAGTGCTTCTTCTCGGTCTCGCCGTCCTTCTTGCTGCCGAAGCTGATGACCGGCAGCAGATCCTCCACCTGGCTGAACATCCGCCGCTCGATGACGTCGCGGATCTTCTCGTACGAGGTCCAGGACGGATTGCGGCCGCCGTTGTTGGCCTTGGCGCGCAAGGCGAACTTCACGACCTCGTTGCGGAAATCCTTCGGATTGGCGATGCCCGCCGGCTTCTCGATCTTCGTGAGCTCCTGGTTCAGGAGTTCGCGGTTGAGCATCTGGCCCGTGTCGGGATCCTTGAAGTCCTGGTCCTCGATCCAGGCGTCCGCGTAGTCGACGTACCGGTCGAACAGGTTCTGCCCGTAATCGTGGTAGCTCTCCAGGTAGGCCTTCTGGATCTCGTGCCCGATGAACTCCGCGTAGCGTGGCGCCAGCTCGCCCTTGATGAACTCGACGTAGCGCTTCTCCGTCTCTTCGGGGAACTGCTCGCGCCGGATCGCCTGTTCCAGGACGTACATCAGGTGCACGGGGTCGGCGGACACCTCGTTGGTGTCGTAGTTGAACGTGGCGGCGAGGACCTTGAACGCGAAGCGGGTGGAGATGCCGTCCATGCCTTCGTCCACGCCCGCGGCGTCGCGGTACTCCTGCATGGACTTGGCCCGGGGATCCGTCTCCTTGAGGCTCTCGCCGTCATAGATCCGCATCTTGCTGAACATCGAGGAGTTCTCGTGCTCGCGCAGGCGTGACAGCACCGAGAAGCGGGCCAGCATCTCCAGCGTGAACGGCGCGCAGGGCGAGCTTGCGAGGTCGGAGGTGCGGATCAGCTTGTCGTAAATCTGCATCTCTTCGGTCACGCGCAGGCAGTACGGGACCTTGATCACGCAGATGCGGTCGATGAAGGCCTCGTTGTTCTTGTTGTTCTTGAAGCTCTGCCACTCGGCCTCGTTCGAATGGGCCATGATGATGCCCTGGAACGGCATCGCGCCGATGTTTTCGGTCCCGGTGTAGTTGCCCTCCTGCGTGGCCGTCAGGAGCGGATGCAGCATCTTGATCGGGGCCTTGAACATCTCGACGAATTCGAGCAGGCCCTGGTTCGCCCGGTTCAGCCCGCCGGAGAAGCTGTAGGCGTCCGGATCGTTCTGGGGATACATCTCGAGCTTGCGGATGTCGACCTTGCCGACCAGCGAGGAGATGTCCTGGTTGTTCTCATCCCCCGGCTCGGTCTTGGCGACCGCGACCTGGCGCAGCTTGCTCGGCATCAGCCGGACGACCTTGAACTTGGAAATGTCGCCGCCGAATTCGTCCAGGCGCTTGAGCGCCCAGGGGCTCATCAGCCCGGTCAGCCGGCGCGCCGGAATGCCGTAGCGGTCCTCCAGGATCGGTCCCATGGAGTCGGGATCGAACAGGCCGAGCGGGCTTTCGAACAGCGGGCTGACCTCCTTGCCCGCCTTGAGGACGTAGACCGGGCAACGCTCCATAAGGGTCTTCAACCGCTCCGCCAGCGACGACTTGCCGCCACCGACCGGACCGAGCAGGTAGAGGATCTGCTTGCGCTCCTCCAGTCCCTGGGCGGCATGGCGGAAGAAGCCGACGATGCGTTCGATCGTCTCCTCCATGCCGAAGAAGTCGGCGAAGGCCGGATACACCTTGATGGTGCGGTTCATGAAGATGCGGCCGACGCGGGCGTCCTTGGACGTGTCCACGACCTCCGGTTCGCCGATCGCCGTCAATATCCGCTCGGGTGCGGAAGCGTACGCCGTCGGGTCGGACTTGCAGAGCTCCAGATATTCCGAAAGGGAGAGTTCGGTCTCTTTGCGACCCTCGTAATTGCGCGAGTAGGCGGTGAACAGTTCGTCGGCCGGGAACATCGGTCACTCCTTTGCAAAGGTGCTTCCATTGTTCCTGCGGCGCTCGACTGGACCCATATCGCCTCACCTATCCAGGGCTGCCGCAGGCAATGATACTCATGACTCCTCCCCGCCAACATTCCCTCGTGGCTGAACATCATCGCTACTCACGCAAGCTTTCCCCGCGTTTTCCCAATAATGAACCAACCTAGTGCGCAGGCGGGCATTGTCCAAAAACGAATCGGATGGGGCTTGATGCTTCCCAGCGCACGTCGCCAACGCGACACGCCCCCGCCGGATTTCCGGCCTATGCATCGAGAGTTGCCGCCAAGTGTGACCGGATCGTGACGCATCGGTCCACGCCCGGTCGAAAGTACGGCTTTCGGATACGGTGCCGGGAGTGATCGAGACCCCCTCCCGGGAGCGCGGCAGCACCGTCGACGCGCTTCCCAACTCGGCGGAAGCATCGGGGATCGGTTCTGCGGTGGGACGCGCCAAGCCGTACACCCTCTCACCCTTCATGGTTAATCGTTAAGCTAAAGCGGGTTCGGTTAACAAGGGGTTTCGCAGCCTACCGAACCGCCCCCGCCAACGTCGGATACCCCAAGAGAGAATATGGGGCGCCGATGCAACAAGGCGATGGTCCCCGCTTGCGCGGGGAAGGTCGCCTCGGCCCCGGAACTCCGGCAGCCGACGGCGGCGGCTCCTGCACTGTGAATCTGAACACACGCCCGCCCCTTCCGTTCCCCTGCCGGAATGCCCGGTACGCCCGCGACTCGGGTGCAGGCGTACGGCCCCAAATGGTGCAATCAGGTCGGCGGCGACTGGCGGACCGTCGGGAGGTCGGCCAGGAATTCGTGGGGGAGGCCGCCCCGGCGAGGGTGGCGAGCGTGAACCGGCCGGGGGCGGACCGCGCCGCGCCCACGTCCCAGGCGAACGGCATGCCGACGGGTGGGCCCGGCCGCGCCCGGGGAGACCACGGCGCGACGGTGCTCGCCGCCCGTTCGTCGCGCAGGTTGGTCAGGCCCTGTCCCGGCCACACAGCACCCGGTCCGGATGCGTCGGCGTCACTCCGGCAATCTCGAACGTTCCGCCCATGGACACAGGAACACGCGATGCGGCCGGGCTGTTTCAGGGGCAGGAGGACAGCATGAACGACACCGAGCGCGACGATCCCCGCCCACGGACTCCTGGAAAGGAGAAGACCGACGAAACCCCCGAACGCCGGCCCGACCCGGACGAGGAGCAGATCGGCATCCTGCCCGGCAAGGTCCCGGGCCGTCCGGTCGACCCGAGCGATCCACGCTTCCCGGGCAGCCAGCCCGACCTCGCCTGAAGCGCGGGACGGGTTCAGCGTCCGCGCCGTCCCACCTCGACGATCAGGCCCTCGCCGGCATGCAGCGAGACCGTCCCCTCGACGGGCTCGCCGCTCCTGTCGAGGCCGGTCGAGAGGACGACCGCTCCCGCAGGCACCCCGTGAGCCTCGTGAGGCTCGTCGCCCAGGTTGAGCAGCACGGCGAAGCACCGCCCCTCGTGCTCGCGCAGATAGACCAGCACGTCGCCTTCCGCCTCTATCCGCACGAAGGAACCGCGGTTCAGCGCAGGTTCCCCCCGGCGTAGCGCGACAAGGTTGCGGTACAGGGCCAGCATCGAGTCCGGCGCCTGCTCCTGCGTCGCGACGTTGACGGTGTCGGCATCGCCGGGAACCGGCAGCCACGGCTCGGCGGTGGAGAAGCCGGCTGCCCTGCCGGGCTCCCATTGCATCGGCGTGCGCTGCGGATCGCGCCCGAGCCCCAGGCCCGGTACGTTCTTCTCGAACGGGTCCTGGATGCGGTCGGGCGGGATCGGTACGTCGTGCATGCCGATCTCGTCGCCGTAGTACATGGTCGGCGTCCCGCGCAGCGTCAGCAGCATCATCGCGGCGACGCGCGCCTGAGCGGTGCCGACGCGCGACGCGATGCGCGGCTTGTCGTGGTTGCCCAGCACCCAGTTGGGCCACCCTCCCGGCGGCAGCGCCTCCTCGTAGTCCTCGATCATGCGGGCGAGGGACCGGGCGTGCCAGGGTGCTTCGACGAGCTGGAAGTTGAAGGGCAGATGGACCCCTTCCAGATCGGTACCGTAATAGGCCACCAGCCGCTCGAGGGGGAGGTAGATCTCCCCGATCAGCAGGCGGTCGTCATACTCGTCGACGACGCTCCGCAGCCCCGCCACCACGTCGAGCACCTCCGGGCGGTCGGTGGTGTAGACGGGCACCAGCCTCTGGTAGGGATCGTGGCCGGGCCGCCATTCCGGATTGATGGGGTTGTCGCGGAACCGGTCGTCCTTGATCAGGTGCCACAGCACGTCGACGCGGAAGCCGTCGACGCCCCGGTCGAGCCAGAAGCGCAGGGCGTCGTGCATGGCGCGGACGACTTCGGGGTCGCGCCAGTTCAGGTCCGGCTGCTCCTTCAGGAAGGCGTGGTAGTAGTACTGGCCCGTCGCCTCGTCGAACTCCCAGCCGCTGCCGCCGAAGGTGCTGAGCCAATTGTTGGGCGGGCCGCCGTCCGGCCCGGGGTCGCGCCATATGTACCAGTCGCGCTTGGGGTCGTCGCGCGAGGAGCGCGAGGCTTGGAACCAGGGATGCTGGTCCGACGTGTGGTTCGGCACGTAGTCCAGGATCAGCCTCATGCCGCGCCGATGCGCTTCCGTGACCAGCCGGTCGAACTCATCGAGGGTTCCGAATATCGGATGGATCGCGCAGAAGTCGCTGATGTCGTAGCCGAAATCCTTCATCGGCGACGGGAAGACCGGCGACAGCCAGATCGCGTCCACGCCCAGCCAGGACAGGTAGTCCAGCCGCGAAACGATGCCCGCGAGATCGCCGATGCCGTCGCCGTCGGTGTCCTGGAACGAGCGCGGATAGATCTGGTAGACGATTCCGTGCTGCCACCAGCGGGTATCGTGGGTCGTCATGACGCTGCCCTCTCCTCTCGTGCTTCCGGCAGCCTCTCCCCGGCCGGGGGCAAGGCCACCAACAGCCGCCGCACCGCCTCCAGGCTGCCGCCCCGTTCGGCGAGCGCGAGGCTTGCCCGCCGGTCCGGCCGCCCCCGGGCCTCGGGGTGGGCCGCCAGGAAGGCCGCGAGACCGGCTTGCGAACGGAAACCGATCAGGACGCCTTTGGGTCCGACGTCGAGCTGCTCGATCCCGGCAAGGCGGCACAGGCGCCTGAGTTCCGCGACGTGCAGGAGAGTGGAGACCTCCGTCGGAGGCGGGCCGTGGCGCTCGGCCAACTCGGCGGCGACGGTCTCGGCCTCCTCGTCGTCCAGGATGCGGGCGATCCGGCCGTAGAGCGTCAGCCTCTCCCCCACGTCGCGCACATAGGTTTCGGGGATCAGCACCGGCAGGTCGAGCGCTACGCGCGGCGTCCAGAACGCCTCCGGCTCGCCGCC